>BNTV01000043.1 GCA_025996865.1 Bacteroidia bacterium | reverse complement strand
TCATGTCGATGATTAATTGGTCGTCAAGCCGGCTGTAGGCTAATTGCTGGTTGGGCTTGAGTATAACCGTTTGTTGCGGGGTTTCAAACTGGATAGAGCCTTCTATCAGGGTGGCCGTCAGCTTGTTTTCTTCAGGGTATTGCCTTACATTGAAGGTGGTGCCCAACACAGTGATACGGCTATCATTCAAATCGACAATAAACTTCCGTTCCTTATTCTTCACTACGTTGAAATAAGCTTCTCCTTGCAGGGTCACTTCGCGCATCTCGATTCCATATTGGTTGGAATACGTAAGGGTGCTATGCCTGTTGAGGGAGACTTCCGTTCCATCGGGTAGATTGAAGGTGGAAGTGGAGTTTCCGGTGACATACGAATAGTGATGGATGGCTTCCGGCGTTGATTTATGAACACCCCAAAAGGCGGTGACACCTATTAGAAGAGCAATAGCGGCAGCTATTCCGGCATATTTAAACCAACGGGGAAACATGCGCCGGGATGTTCCAATCCGCTTGGCGAGTTGTTTGTAAGCATCTTCCTTGTCTTGGATACGAATGCCCGACACGCTTGCACGCCAATATTTACTACACCTCAAAAAAGAAGTTTTGTTTTCTTCTTTTAAGGCAAGCCACTCCGAAAGCCTGATGAGGTCTTCACTTGAAGCCTCACCCGATAAATTCCTTACAATAATTTGTTCTATTTCCTGCTCCATCTGTTTTTTTGCTACTCTATATATTAAGTAACAAAAAAACGATTTTACCCTTACCCGGAATTGATTTTTTTTTAGGGACGGACAGATAATATTTTGGAGATGGCCTTCATGGCGGATGTCAGATGGCTTTCAAGGGTTTTTACGGATATGCCTAAATGGTCGGCGGCTTCGCGGTATTTCATGCCATCTTCGCGCACTAATTTGAAAGCTAATTTGGTTTTTGGAGGCAGTTGTTCGATGGCTTCATTCACGCTGCCTATTAATTCTTTTGATATGTAATCGTCTTCGGGTGTTGTTTCGGTATAGGCGAAAAGGTCGAGGGGTATTTCATCCAAATCCACCAATTCGGGTTTGTTGTCTCGAAGATGGTTCAGGGCTTTGAATTTAGCTATCTTGTAAATGTAGGCGTTGAAATCGTTTATCTCATGGATGGTTTTCCTGCGTTCCCAAAGTGCAAAGAACACATCGGACACCAACTCTTCCGCCGCGTCATGCGATTTCACGTACATATATATGTACCGCATCATCTTGTCGGAATAAGCATAATAAAGAGACTGAAAGGCCTGTTCAGAATCCTTAAAAGAAAGCCCTTCAAGCAAATATCGGATATTTGGCAGTTCATTTTTCATATCTGGGGCTAACCCTTCACTCCACCCAAATCCACTGAAATTTAACCCCATTGTCTTTGGGGGGACTTAGTTCAAACTCCAATTCATAAATTCCGGATTTGTCAAAAGAAACTGTTCCAATGCGATGAGAGAGAAACCGTTCCACGACCCAGTCCGAATTGGGTTCGCCAACCGTTTTTCCGGTAGGTTCGAAAACATGCGACAATTGGACGCCGGGCGTCAGGCAAACCATTTTTCCAGCGGACTTTTTCCCTTGAAAATTGTAGGAAATATCCATCGTTTTGACTCCGGGTTGATCTACGTAAAAACGCCATTTCAGCTTTTGAGGACTCTGTATTTCAACATGGGAAGGAATTGTTCCATACCGGCTTTTTCCACTGATTTTTAATGTTTTATCGTTCGATTGATTCTCGTAGGTCATTGAATAACCGCCTTCCGTTGTTTTTGCGACTAATCCTTGCACAATTTCAGGCGTTCGATCATATTCAGCTACAACCACCGATATATATGGATCCGGTTGTAAAGCAGGTAGTTGTATGTCTGTAAAAAGGCCTTCACGGGTATAAGGCAATGGTTGTTTTTGTTTGTCGGCCAACAAATAAATCTTTGCAGGAGAAGTTGTTATCCCTGATAACGGCAAATGCTTGTTTAACGGCCAATTATAAACATGGAGATAAAGCCGCATTTTGTTTCCATCCTGTTTCATTGTGATTTTACCCCAATTGTGCAGGTTTTTGTCCAAGTCAAAAGCCTCTGCGCCATAGATTGATTCTCCATTGATTTCAAGCCATTTACCTATTTCAAGCAACCGGTTTTCAATTTCATACGGTACTTCGCCGTTCGCACGAGGGCCGATATTCAACGTAAAATTGCCATTCAAACTGACATTGCCGATCAGTGATTTCAACAAAAAACCGGTTGATTTCCATTCTGTTTCCGCCGAATGAAATCCCCAGGAATGAGCTACCGTTCCGGGAGACTCCCAGGGAAAATCTTCTTTTTGATTGCCTAATTCATTATCCGACAAAGTTTTAAAATCAACATCCGAATCTTCCTGAATGGATAAGCCTAACCTCGAATTAACCAAACAGTTGGGTTGAAGTTCCCGAATTAACTTTTTCAATTGAAAAAGTTGTTCTTTAGTAACCACAGTCTCTGAGTGGTGAAGCCACATATCGAACCATAACATGCTAATTTCTCCGTAATTAGTAAGCAATTCCCGGATTTGGGGAATCACTTTTTCCTGCCAATATTGGTCATAATCTTTCGGATTAAGCCCCGTCAATTCACGTTCGTGACTCCATCCATACGCATGTTCCCAATCCACCCAATGCGAATAGTACAAACACAAACGGATACCATGCTTTTTACAGGCAGCGGCCAATTCACCTACAATGTCCCTTTTGGGATTTGTATAATTGCCAATGCTATAATCATTTACCTTACTTTCCCACAAAGCGAAGCCATCGTGATGTTTGGCCGTAAACGTGATGTATTTCATGCCGGCCTCTTTGGCTAAAACAACCCATTTTTCCGGGTCGATCTCATTCCAATCGAAACGATTGGTCAAGGTCAGATATTCTGATTTCGGAATTTGATTCCGGTAAAAAATCCATTCTCCATAGTTGTTGTCGTTTCTGATTTTCTCACCTTTCCAAAAACCTTCGGCGGCGCTGTAAAGTCCCCAATGAATGAACATTCCGTAACGGGAATCGACAAACCATTTTGCCCGTTCGTTGGTTTGTTTTTGACTGTAAATGACTAAAGACACCAAACAGAAAAATAGAACTGAAAGATATTTTTTCATGCGATTAAATTTTTTACAAAGATAATCCATATCTTTTAAATGAAAGTACTTATCTTTGTGCTTATATATTAAAAACATCTCACATAATGAAAAAAGTTGCAATTATTTTAGCTGTTTTCAGCTTTATTCTCATCTCTTCCATTCAGGCCGATATCCGGTTGGGCTTAAAAGCCGGCGTAAATCTGGCAAATACTTCTTTCAACAAAGACATTATTAAGACATCCAATTTTACCGGTTTTCAAGCAGGGCCGATTGTCGAATTTGATATTCCGATTGTCGGGATTAAGTTAGACGCTGCTGTTCTGTACAGTCAGCAAGGATTAAAACTGGATAATATGGATTTTGAAAAGAAAGAGAGCACGTTGGACGTACCGGTTAATTTGAAATTCAAATTCGGATTAGTCAATAATTTAGGCGGTTTTCTGACAGCAGGGCCTTATGCCAGTTTCAAGTTATCCGGAGACAATTTTTCTGTGGCTTGGGAGGGCATCAAGAATGAACTCAAAAACAAATCTTTCGGCGCCGGCATCAATTTGGGCGGCGGCATCGAATTGTTCGAACATTTGCAAATAGGCGTCAATTACAAAATAAGCATGACCGACGACTATAAATCGCTTGACAGCGAAAATTTGAATATAAAAGGTAAAAACCGGATTTGGTCGGTTACAGCCGCCTATTTTTTCTAATGTATATTGAAGTAATTTTACCGGTACCTTTGGCCGATAGCTACACTTATTTCGTCCCTCCGGAAATGGAAACGAAAATAAGTCCGGGCGTATTGGTAACGGTAGAATTCGGAAAATCCAAGAAATATTCGGGGGTAGTCGGTTACATCCGGCAAATTCCACCCGAATCGTTGGATAAAATCAAACCCATTCTCGCAGTCGAAACGGAACAACCGGTCGTCCGAAGGCCTCAAATCCGTTTTTGGGAATGGCTTTCGCAATATTATTTGTGCAAATTGGGTGAGGTTTGCCATGCCGCAATTCCTTCAGGTTTGCGTTCCGATTCCTCATTCACTTATTCAGCTCGAAAAGAAACTTTTATCCGCCTATCCGATTCTTACAGAAATCAAAATCTGGACGAAGCATTTCAAAAGTTAAAACGCTCCGCCAGACAAGAAGAATTATTTTTGGCTTTCATCCAACATTCGCACGCGGCTAAAGGCGAGATTACAAAAAAGGAATTACTGTCGAAAAGTCAGGCTAACAGCGGTGTTTTGAACGGTTTAACCGAAAAAGGTATTCTTGAAACGTTTGAAAAAGAAATCAGCCGGCTGCAAACATCGGATGAAGAAGTACAAGTATTAAATACATTAAACGACTTTCAACAAAAAGCTTATAATGAAATAATTGAAAGCTTCCGCGAAAAAGATGTCTGCCTTTTGCACGGCGTTACATCTGCCGGAAAAACGGAAATTTACACGCATCTCATCGAAAAAACGATGGAATTGAACCGGCAGGTTTTATTGCTGCTTCCCGAAATCGCTTTGACCGCCCAAATCACCCATCGGCTTAAAAAGTTTTATGGAGATAAATTGGGGGTTTACCACTCGAAAGTCAATGAAAATGAACGGATTGAAATTTGGAATAATCTATTGACCGATTCGGCTTACCCGATTATTTTGGGTGTGCGTTCTTCGATTTTTTTGCCTTTTCAAAATTTAGGCTTGATTATTGTGGACGAGGAACATGAGCCGAGTTACAAGCAACAAGATCCTGCGCCGCGCTACAACGCCCGTAATGCAGCGATTGTCCTTGCCAAAATGCACGGAGCGAAAGTCGTTTTGGGAAGCGCCACGCCAAGCATTGAATCTTTCTACAATGCCCAAACCGGAAAATACGGTTATGTCCAACTGAATAAACGCTTTGAAGAAACCGAATTACCATTGATTATTCCGGTCGATGTCAAAGAATTGAGGCGGAAAAAGAAAATGAAAACGCTTTTTTCTCCTTTGTTGATAGAAAAAATGCAAACAGCTTTGGCACAAGGCGAACAAGTACTGCTGTTTCACAACCGCCGGGGATTTTCGCCCACGCTTGTCTGCAAAATCTGCGATTGGACGCCGAAATGCAAATATTGCGACATCAGCCTTTCTTATCATAAACAAGCCAATCATTTAACTTGTCATTACTGCGGACGGATTTACAGATTGCCCGGAAAATGTCCCGAATGTGAAAATACCGAACTGAAACCCTGGGGCTTCGGAACGGAAAAAATAGAAGACGAAATCCACGAGCTTTTCCCTGAAATTTCGGTCGCACGGATGGATTCGGATACCACCCGCAGCAAAAAATCTTCCGAAGAAATTATTTCCCGCTTCGAATCGGGAGAAACGCAGATTTTAATTGGCACTCAAATGATTTCCAAAGGATTAGACTTTGAAAAAGTAAGTCTGGCCGGAATTCTCAGCGCCGATTCCCTGATGAATTTCCCCGATTTCAGGGCATACGAACGGGCTTACCAATTGATGGCGCAGGTAGCAGGGCGCACCGGCCGCCGGAAAACCCGAGGGGAAGTCATCTTGCAGACTTCGCATCCCGAACACCCGCTTATCCAAATGGTGCTTAATCACGATTATGAAGGCATGTATGAAATGCAATCGGAAGAAAGGCAGTTGTTCCGTTATCCGCCTTATTTCCGGCTGATTAACATCGACTTCAAACACCGGAAAGAAGAAATCTTGCGGGAGGCGGCTACGCATTTTGCCGACGTCTTGCGCGAAAAATTAGGCGACCGGGTCATGGGTCCGGACAAGCCGGCAGTCGGTCGTGTGCAAAATTGGTTTATTCGGCGGATTTTGTTGAAGATCGAGGTGACGGCTTCCATTCAGGCTTTGCGGGAGATTTTGGAAGACGCGCGAAACCGGTTGGCGGAAAATCCGGATTTTAAATATATTTTGATACAGTATGATGTTGATCCGGTGTAACCCCCAACCCCCTAAAGGGGAGAGTTTGCCGCAGCACAATTGATAAATTCACTGCTCCAATCCCCCCTTTAGGGGGTTAGGGGGTTAATAATGACAGTATGAGAAAAGTAATCGGAATAGGAGAAACGATTTTAGACATTATTTTCAGGAACAACAAGCCGGAAAAGGCGGTTCCCGGCGGTTCGGTTTTCAATGGCATGGTTTCCTTGGCGCGTTGCGGGATTCCTGCCTTGTTTATCAGCGAATTAGGCAATGATAAGGTCGGACATCTGATTAAAGATTTTATGGTTGAAAATCATTTGTCGCCGGATTACATTGATTTTTTTGAGGATGGCAGTTCGCCCGTTTCCTTGGCTTTTTTGGACGAGCAACAAAATGCTTCTTACCAATTTTACAGGGATTTCCCCGAAAAACGGCTTCAAATCAAATTCCCTGAGATACAAGCAAATGACATTCTGATTTTAAGTTCCTACTTTGCCGTCAATCCTGTTTTACGGAAGGAAATCGTCCGTCTGCTCACTTATGCCGAGCAGCAAAAAGCCATTATCTATTACGACATTAATTTCAGGAAACCTCACGCCGGAGAGCGTTTGCAACTGATGCCCGGTTTTATTGAAAATTTCAGGTTTTCAACGATTGTGCGTTGTTCTTCCGAGGATTTGGAAGTATTGTTTCCGGGTGAAACCGTATCGGAAATTTATAAAAAACACATCGCGCCTTATTGTAAGTATTTTATTGTTACACAAGGAAAAGAGGATATTTTGCTGAAAACGGAAGCTTTTGAAAAAAGTTATCCGGTCGAAACTTTCGTTCCGGTCAGCACAATTGGGGCGGGTGATAATTTCAATGCGGGGTTGATATTGGGGTTGATGCGGGAAAAAATTCTATTGGATGATTTGGAATATTTATCTGAAAATCAATGGAATAAACTTATCGAATCCGGGGAAAGGTTTGCTTCGGCGGTTTGCCGGACAATGGAGAATTATGTAGGTTGGGATTATAAATTACAAAATAATTGCACAATTGATAATTAATTATTATTTTTGCAAACTATAATTGACCAACATGGAAATATTCGGCAAAACAGACATAGAAAAATATATAGCGAAACATGCCATTACAAAAGATGCTCTTAACGCATGGATATATATTGCAGAATCTTCCAAATGGAAAAATCACAATGAACTGAAACAAACATTTCCATCAGTCGATTATGTGGGTAATAGTCGGTATGTATTTAATATAAAAGGCAATGGATACAGGATTGTGGCAGTTGTGGTATTTATAGCCGGAACACTTACGATTCGATTTATCGGAACACATGATGAATATAGTAAAATTAATTGTAAAACAGTTTAATTCAAAGTATTATGGACTTAAAGGATATAAAAAAAATTGAAACTCGCGAGCAATATGAAGCTGTCCGTCGTCGTGTGGACGAGTTAATTTGTGAAGCCACAGCTAATGGTGCATTGGACAACCCTGAATCCGACAACAAATATACCCGTGAAATAGGGCGTTTGTCTTATTTGGGCGCTGTTTACGAAAACGAATCTATTCAATTCAAACATCTCAATGTCAGGAAAAAATCTCCGCTGATACAAAGTATTGAGAATGAAATGTATAATCGCAATATTAAACAAAAGGAATTGGCAGAGCTGCTTGGAATAAATGAGCCGACATTATCTCAAATCATAAGGGGGAAAAGAACAATATCTATGCGCACCGCAAAAAAACTGCATGAATCATTACATATCGATCCGAAATTGCTAATTGATTATGCATAAAGGTAACACAAAATAGATCCTGCCCTTTTGTCAACAGATATATTTTCGTATATTTGTACCCAAAATTATCCGTATGAAAATTTTATTTATAGGTGGTACAGGCACAATCAGTACGGCAATTTCCAAGCTGATCATTCAGTCGGGGCATGATTTGTACCTCCTGAACAGAGGAAAAAGGAATGGTGTGCTTCCCGAAAAGGCGCATTATTTAATTGCCGATATCGACGATGAGGCAAAAGTAGCCGGTTTAATCAAAGACTTGGATTTTGATTGCGTCGTTGATTTTATTGCTTTCGTTCCGAAGCAATTAGAACGAGATTACCGTTTATTCAAAGGGAAAACAAAACAATTCATATTTATAAGTTCAGCTTCGGCTTATCAAAAACCGTTGTCCGATTACCGGGTGACGGAGTCAACACCGCTGGCGAATCCGTATTGGCAATATTCACGGGACAAAATCGCTTGCGAAGATTATTTGATGAAACTGTACAGGGAAGAAGGTTTTCCGGTGACAATTGTCCGTCCGAGCTATACTTACGACGAGCGGAAAGTACCTTTGGCCGTACACGGTACGCAAGGAACCTGGTCGGTCGTGAAACGCATCATCGACGGCAAACCGGTGATTATTCACGGTGACGGAACTGCCTTATGGACAATGACTCACAACAGCGATTTTGCGAAAGGTTTTGCCGGATTAATCGGAAACATCCGCGCTTTGGGCGAAGCCGTCCAAATCACTTCGGATGAAACGCTTACATGGAATCAGATTTACCAGTGCATCGCCCGGGCTGTCAACCGCCCGTTGAAAGCGGTGCATGTATCGTCGGAATTTCTGGCCGCCGCCGGCCCTTACGATTTTTACGGCGGGCTGTTGGGTGACAAAGCGATTTCGGCCGTATTCGACAATACGAAACTGAAACGTTTGGTTCCCGGATTTGTTGCCGTAAAACGTTTTGACGAAGGCATTAAGGAAACAATTGAATCCATTCTGGCTCATCCCGAATATCAGCAGGAAGATCCGGAGTTCGATACTTGGACTGATAAAATAATAAAAATCATGCAGGTAACTGCGCAAAAAATAAAATCTAACGAAAATTATGACATTTGACATGCGGTACAATACAAAAGAAAAGCATTTGGCTTTACCGGAATACGGTAGAAACATTCAGAATATGGTCGATTACTGCGTTTCCATTTCCGACAGGGAAGAGCGGACGCGGTGCGCCGACACGATTATCAACATTATGGGGAACATGTTTCCTCATTTGCGGGACGTCAATGACTTCAAACATATTTTGTGGGATCACTTGGCAATCATGGCCGATTTCGCTTTGGATATTGATTATCCCTACGAAGTAATCAAACGCGAAGATTTGTATATAAAACCGCCGAAACTACCTTATTCTCAAGGAAGAATAACCTATAAACATTATGGCAGAAACTTGGAGAATATGATTAAAAAGGCTACGGAATACGAAAACGGCGAGTTGAAAGATTCTTTGATCAGCATGTTGGCCAACCACATGAAAAAATCATTCCTGACGTGGAACAAAGAAGTGGTTGACGACCAAAAGATTTTCAAGGATTTGGAAGTTTTATCCGGTGGAAAAATCGTATTGACGGAAGATTCCCATAAATTGACTGAATCGAAAGATATTTTATCGAAGAAAAATAAAAACCTTGCCAGAAGGCAAAAGAATTGAGAATTGAGAGTTGAGAATTGAGAGTTGAGAATTAAAAATTTTGACTTCAATTCTCAACTCTCAACTCTCAACTCTCAACTCTCAACTCTCAATTCATTATGGCATCATTTATTATCGAAGGCGGACATAAATTATCGGGAGAAATCGTTCCGCAAGGAGCGAAAAACGAAGCGTTGCAGGTCATCTGCGCGACTTTGCTCACACCCGAAAAAGTTACCATCCACAATATCCCGGATATTCTGGATGTGAACAATTTAATTGTGCTGTTAAAGGAAATCGGCGTTAAGGTGGATCGTCCGAAACCGGGCACTTACACTTTTCAAGCCGATGACATAGACTTGGAATACCTTAAAACAGAAGCGTTTCTGAAAGTATCGACCACTTTGAGAGGATCGGTTATGCTCGTTGGCCCGCTGGTAGCCCGCTTCGGAGAAGCGCTTGTTCCCAAGCCGGGAGGAGATAAAATCGGCCGCCGCCGTTTGGATACACACTTTATCGGCATACAAAAATTAGGCGCTGATTTTAATTATGATCCTGAACGTCAGCTTTTCGAAGTAAAATCAAACGGTCTGAAAGGAACGTACATGTTGCTCGACGAAGCCTCAGTGACCGGAACCGCCAACATCCTGATGGCTTCTGTTTTGGCAGAAGGCAAAACAACGATTTACAACGCCGCTTGTGAACCTTATCTGCAACAACTGACGAAAATGCTAATGGCGATGGGTGCGCGGATAGAAGGCCTGGCTTCCAATCTCCTTCGGATTGAGGGCGTTGAAACTTTGCACGGTTGCGAACACACGATTCTTCCCGATATGATTGAAGTGGGAAGTTTTATCGGTATGGCAGCGATGACCCGTTCCAACCTGCGTATCAAAAATGTTTCTTACGACGATTTGGGGATAATCCCCGACGCTTTCGGAAAGTTAGGGATTTCTCTTGTGAGAGAAAATGAGGATATTGTGATTCCCGAACAAGATTCTTATACGATAGAAACCTTTATCGACGGTTCAATTCTGACAATTGCCGATGCGCCCTGGCCCGGACTGACGCCCGACTTGTTGAGTGTTTTCCTTGTGGTTGCCACGCAAGCCAACGGAAGTGTACTCATTCACCAGAAAATGTTTGAGAGCCGGTTGTTTTTCGTTGATAAATTGATCGACATGGGGGCGCAAATTATTTTGTGCGACCCGCACCGCGCTACGGTTATCGGCGCCAACCGCCGTTATAACCTGCGTGCGACGACGATGGTTTCGCCCGATATTCGCGCCGGAATTGCGATGTTGATTGCTGCGATGAGCGCTGAAGGTACGAGTTGTATTCAGAATATCGATCAGATTGACCGTGGTTATGAGGACATTGACAAACGTTTGAATGCCTTGGGCGCAAGAATTATGAGAAGATCATGATTAAACGGGAAAATCTGGTAAAAATCGGACAATTTAAGAAGCCGCACGGCGTCAAAGGAGAAATAACATTTACTTTCACCGATGATTCCTTCGAAAATAACGAACGTCCTTTCTTTATTGGTGAGATTGACGGTATTTTTGTCCCTTTTCGTGTTGAAGATTACCGGTTTACTTCCGACACGGCAGGTATGGTTCGCTTGAAAAACCTTGATTCGGACAGCAAAGTCCGGTTTCTTTCCAACAAAGAAATTTATTTTCCGAAAGAGCAGCTTGTCGCAAGGACTTCCGAAGATTCCCATACTTGGGATTATTTTATTGGGTTTACCGTAATCGACGAACATTCCGGGAAAATCGGTACAATTACCGATGTTGAAGAATCCACGCTCAATGCTTTGTTTATTATTGAAACGGCAACCGGCGAAATACTTATTCCGGCAGCCGGTGAAATGATTACCGGCGTTGACGAAGAAAAAAAAGAATTGCACGTAGCGCTTCCCGAAGGTTTGTTGGAGCTTTCTTGACTCGGGGACTTATCGCATAAGCCTTTTGTTGACGACAGAGGAGACCCCCATTAATACCAACAAGAAAACAGAAAATTATTCAAAAATATTCCGGAATCGACTGAAAATTTTATCTTTCACCGCTTTTGTCGGTTGGAAATTGGCCGCTTTATCCATTTCATTTAATATATTTTTTTGTTCTGTAGTCAGATTTTCGGGAACGTAAACAGCAATATTAATCAGCAAATCACCTGCTCCATAGCTGTTTATGGATGGTAAGCCTTTGTTACGCAAACGCAAGACTTTTCCCGGTTGTGTTCCCGGGTCGATTTTTATCTTCGCTTTTCCGTCCAAAGTAGGAATTTCCACAGTGCCTCCCATCGCAGCAGTCGGGAAAGTCAATAAAAGGTTGTAAATGACATCGTTTTGGTCACGAATCAATTCGGGGTGCGGTTCTTCTTCAATGACGACCAATAAATCGCCGTTGATTCCTCCATGCCGGGCGGCATTTCCCTTTCCGCTCATCGAAAGTTGCATACCTTCCATCACGCCAGCCGGAATATTCAGCGTAATCACTTCTTCATCGCGGACAATACCTTCGCCGCTGCAATGGATACATTTCTTGGTGATGATTTTGCCCTCGCCCCCACAAGCAGAACAAGTCGTAGCGGTTTGCATCGATCCCAAAATGGTATTCGTTACGCGGGTGATGACTCCCGAACCTTTACAGGTCGTACAGGTGGTAAAAGCGGTACTATTTTCCGCACCCGTACCGTTGCAGTACTTACATTGTATGTATTTTTTTACTTTGATTTTTTTCTCAACGCCGGTTGCAATTTCTTTCAAAGTGAGTTTTACTTTTACGCGCAAATCCGTTCCGCGGTTGACTCGCTGCGCACTTCTGCCGCCGCCAAATCCCGTACTGAATCCGCCAAAATTTCCGAAATTTCCGAAATGGCCGCCGAATATATCTCCGAATTGAGAGAAAATATCTTCCATCGTCATTCCGCCGCCGAAATCTCCGCCGTATGCGCTACCGCCTACGCCCGCATGTCCGAATTGGTCATACCGTTTTCTTTTCTCCTCATTTCCAAGAACTTCATACGCTTCGGCCGCTTCCTTGAACTTCTCTTCCGCAGCCTTGTCATCCGGATTTTTATCCGGATGATATTGTATAGCCTTTTTCCGGTAAGCCTTTTTTATTTCTTCGGATGTCGCCGTTTTGGGAACTTCCAAAATTTCGTAATAATCTCTTTTTGTCGCCATTTTGCTCCTCTTATTTTAATTCGCCACAACTACTTTTGCGTGACGTATCACTTTGTCGTTTAATGTATAACCTGTTTGAACCGTGTCGATAATATTTCCTTTTTGCGACTCCTCAGTTGCCGGAATCATCGCAATGGCTTCGTGCAAATCAGCATCGAACGCTTGTTCCTGCGTATCGATTGTTTTTACGCCGTTTTGTTGAAGGTAAGACATGAACTTATTGTAAATCAGCTCTATGCCTTCTTTTACAGCTTCGATATCCGTAGCCGTTTCGAGCGTTTGCCGGGCGCGTTCAAAGTCATCGATGACCGGAAGAAGAGCGATAAGCGTCTTTTCTCCGCCGTTTTTTATCAATTCCGCTTTTTCTTTTATGGTACGTTTCCTGTAATTATCGTATTCTGCCATTAAACGGACATAAGAATCCTTCAATTTTTCCAATTCTTCCGACACATTGTCAGTGTTCTCGGAATTTTCCGCTTCTTCCTCTCCGGAAATAGATTCTTCTACCTGTTCTTTTGACGTATTGTCTGCAAAATTGTCAGCCCAATCCTGTTCTTTTTCAGGATATTCTTGTTCGTTGTGTTTACTCATAACCTCCATAATTTTATGTTTTTATTTGTATCTGAATGAGATACTATAAAATCATTTTTATTTTACTTACATATACCGGTTATAAGTAGCAAAAATTTTGCCAAAGTAGAGACTGAGCAAAAAGTCTAAAAAATTTCTTAAATATTTTTTTTATTTTAAAAATATACCTATCTTTGTTGAACATTTTTAAATTTTCTTATTAAACTAATTTATATAATTCATTTAACATGAAGAGACAAAAGCAATTAAGTATCATCTTTGTTGTGGCTATTATTATTTTTTGGTCATGCGAAGGCGACAAGTCCGATAATTTTGGGCGGGAAAATTACGATCCATCAAAACGGGTCGAAATCACCGGCTTTGAACCGGATTCAGGAGGGATGTCCACCAAAGTATTTATAACAGGGAGTAACTTTGGCTCGGATGTATCCAAAATCAAAGTGTATTTCAACGATGTACCCGCGCCGGTTGTCGGCTCCGACGGGAAGCATATTTACACGATTACTCCACGACAGCCGGGCAAGGAGAACGTCATATCTGTTGTAGTGAATAACGATTCCACTGCTTTTACCCAAAAGAAATACTTGTACCGTACTATGTATATTATACAAACCATTACCGGAAGAAAAGGTACGACCCAGTTCAAGGGAGGAAGATTGTCGGAGGCTGAATTTCATCAACCTTCCACTATAACAGTGGACACTCAAGGCAACATCTTTATTTCTCATTGGCGCGTTCCATTTTGTTTTGTTCGAATTAACGAGAAAGAAGACATTGTAGAAGCGGTATTGCCCGGAAGTTCTTCAGATGCCACTTATGCGTTGGGCGCGCCGACAATCGATGCAAATGGCACGGTCTCTGCGATTTCCGATGGAGGTAGAATCTTTTTTACTTTCGATCCTGCTGAAGGCTGGACGCCAAGGCAACGCTCAATTCTACCGGCAGGAGCAGGAGGAGTTCCCTTTACAGTCAGTACGGCGCATAGTCTTGCGGCCCATCCGGTAACAGGAGAGCTATATACTCGTTATTACGCCTCAGGGCATCTCATCAAGGTCGATCCTGTCACAAGGGAGGGTTCATTAGTCGCAGAAACGTTGACTTCATCTGATTCTTACCTCGTTTTTGATCCTGTTAATCCCAATATTATTTACATTTCCTATTCATCCCTGCATTGTATCGGCAAATATGACCTCGAAAAGAAAGAGCATACTATTTTTGCCGGCAGAAACGGTGAGTCCGGATGGCAAGACGGGCCATTATCGGAAGCCCGGTTTAATGTTCCCAACCAGTTGATCGTTGCCCCCAATGGCAACCTGTATCTGGCAGACAGGGGCAACCATTGCATCCGCATGATTACCCTTGACGATAGTGGCGGAGGCGTGGTATCGACCGTTATCGGCAAAGGAGGCGTTGCCGGTTATCAGGACGGTAATCCCGAGGATGCCCTTTTCAATGAACCAAGAGGTGTCGCTGTAACACCGGATGGCAACATCTATATTACAGACCTCGGAAACAATGTTGTCCGAAAGTTAACTATAGAGTAATTATCATAAATAATTGAACGTTTATTATGCAATTTAATTATAGAAATATTCTGGTTATTTGTTTACTGTGTTTGTTTCCATTATCAGTCGCGGCACAGCAGACGTATAATATGGGGGGTACCGTATATGACGAAAATGGAGAGGCACTTCCGGGAGTTAACATTTATCTGAAGGCGCAAGCCATGGTTGGTACGGCAACCGATGCCAACGGCGTGTTTAAGATCAAGGCTGCTAAGGGAGATGTTCTTGTGTTTTCATATATAGGATACGAAAATAAGGAATATCTTGTTGACGCTGAAAATGAAAAAATTTCCGTCACCATGACGCCAAGCGCCACTGAAATTGAAGAGGTGGTTGTTACCGCCTTGGGAACCCAACGTAAAATCAGTGTTGTAGGCGCTATTACGTCATTGGATGTAAAAGATCTTCAAACGCCTGCTACAAGCATTGCAAATATGCTTGGCGGACGTGTTGCCGGTATGATTACCGTATTAGGCAGCGGCGAACCGGGCAAAAACATTTCGGAGTTCTGGGTGCGCGGTATTGGTACATTCGGCGCGAGTAGTTCGGCGTTGGTATTAATAGACGGATTGGAGGGTAATATAAACTCCATCGACCCTGCTGATATCGAATCATTCTCCATACTGAAAGACGCTTCTGCAACGGCTGTTTATGGAGTTCGTGGAGCCAATGGAGTGGTACTGATCACGACTAAGCGCGGACAAAGCGGCAAGTTGCAAATTAAGGCAAGAGCCAATTATACGCTGTCGTACCTGAACCGGATGCCTGAATATCTGAGAGCATACGATTATGCCGTTTTAGCCAATGAAGCAAGGACGGTACGTAACGAAGAGATTCTTTATGACAATATGGAGTTGAAACTTATCAAGAACCATTTGGATGATGATCTTTATCCCGACATCAGTTGGCAGGATGAGATCATGAAACGAAACGGTTTACAGCAAACTTATTATATGAGTGCGCAGGGCGGCGGCGAAGCAGCGCGTTACTTTATCAGTTTAGGTACCTCGATAGAAGACGCCGCCTACAAAGTGGCTCCGGAAAACACCATTCGCTCCGGCGTTGGCTACAACACTTATAATTACCGTATCAATCTGGATATTGATCTGACCAAAGGCACCACTTTGTATTTTGCTACAGACGGTTTCATGTCGCTGAGGACGCAACCCGGTTTTGCCAATACGGACGCCATGTGGGAGGCTCAGTCGATGCTTACGCCGATTACCGTTCCTATCAGATATTCGACAGGAGAGTTGCCGGCTTACAGTTCATCGTATGGGGGAGCCGGTGTATCACCCTATGTACTGCTGAATCACACAGGAAAACAAACCAACCAGCAATATACAGGCAAGGCAACGCTGGCTTTATCCCATGATTTCTCTTATCTGATCAAAGATCTGAAATTGAGAATGCAAGGAGCCTACGACAACCTTTCATGGAAAGACGAAACCCGATTTGTAATGCCCGAATTGTATCTGGCGAGCGGGCGTACTACCTGGGGCGAATTACAAAGGGCAAAGAGCTATGACGCGGTTAGTCCCCAATACATGAATTCTCAGCGGCAGTCCCGGAAATATCATTTTGAAAGTACGCTATCATGGGACAAACTCATCTCGGACGACCATCGTGCGAGCGCACTGGTTTATTATTATATGAGCGACCAACAAGACACAAGAGATGCTGATAGAGCCGGTGCAGGTCGTCGCGCCTTAGAAGCCCTTCCTAAAAGGTATCAGGGAATTTCCAGCCGGATTACATACGGATTCAAAAATACCTATATGGTCGATTTTAATTTCGGCTACACGGGTTCAGAAAACTTTGAACCCGGGAAACAGTTCGGTTTCTTCCCTTCGCTGGCGGTCGGATGGATTCCTACCGGTTATCAATGGGTAACGGATCATGTAGGCTGGCTTAACTTTTTGAAAATACGCGCTTCATACGGGTCGGTAGGTAGTGATCGCATTGCCGATTTCCGGTTCCCATTCATGACCATTATTGGAGAAAGCCAGCCTGTAGGCTGGGGTAGTACGCTCAACGGCGTGAGCGAATTACAATTCGGCGCCAACAACCTGATGTGGGAAAAAGCGCTGAAAGCTAATTTGGGTATTGAAGGGAACATGTTGGATAGTCGGTTATCATTTGTTGTGGACTTTTTTAACGATAAACGTGAAAATATTTTCCAACGCAGGGAAACTATCCCCGGTTATGCCGGATTGGTCTATTCTGCGCGTCCGTATGGTAATGTAGGGAGTATGCACAGTTACGGTAGCGACGGTAATGTTTCCTATACGCATGAAATCCGTAAGGACTGGAGTTTTACAATACGGGGAAATTATACCTATTCGGCAAACGAAATCATCAATTGGGAAGAACCGCCTACCAGATATCCATACCAACCGCTTAACGGATATCCTCACCAGGCGATACGCGGTTACATTGCCACAGGACTGTTCGCAAACGAAGACGATATTGCATATAGCGCTGTTCAGTCTTTCGGAGGCTTCAAAGTCATGCCCGGCGATATCAAATACAAAGACGTCAATGGAGACGGAGTGATCAATACGGACGACAGGGTGTTCTTGTCTGATCCTACTTATCCGCGATTAATGTTTGGATTCGGCGGGGAAATGAAATACAAAGACTTCACGTTGGGCATATTGTTCAAAGGAACAGGTAAAACCGATTTTTATCATGTGGGTTATTATCATGCAGATTATGGCACCAATGGACCGGGTTACGTACCTTTCAACGATGGGAAAATCGGTAATGTGCTGACTATGGTCGTCAATAACCCGGCCAACCGTTGGATTCCGATGGATTATGCTTTGGCAAACGGGATTGACCCGGCTCTGGCGGAAAATCCCGATGCGCGCTTTCCGCGACTCTCATACGGATACAATGCTAATAATTCGCAGTTGTCCACCTTTTGGAAGGGTGATTCCCGCTACCTGCGCCTGCAGGAAGTAACGCTCAATTACAATCTCAGAGCGGGATTTCTCAAACGGCTGGGCTTATCATCTGCTGATATACAGTTAGTCGGGAATAATCTTTATGTTTGGGACAAGGTTAAAGACTGGGATCCGGAACAGGGATTTAGAAACGGACGCGCTTATCCGATACCATCGAGATATACGCTGCAGCTTTACCTTAACTTTTAAAAATAAAAAAGAATGAAAAATATATTTAAGCATACAATAGTTTGTGCCTGTGTGGCAATCATGACGATGTCATCTTGCAATTACCTGGACGTTGCCGATAATTTTGAAGAGTCGTTTAAATATGATTCAATTTTTGTAAATAAAACAAATCTGGAACGTTACGTATGGAATATAGCGTCTCTGTTTCCTGATGAAGGTTACAAATTCGACAAACTGGGTTCGTTTGCCACCGATGAGGCTTTTTCGATAATGATTTCCGACTATGCCTCATTAGATTTTGTACAGGGGAACATAACTCCTACTAATCTTAGGTCGTTTAATATTTGGAACAGCGTGTACATCATTGTTCGTAAAGTCAATACGGTTCTTAACAACATAGACAAGGCAACCGACCTGACCGGAAGGGAAAAGAATGAGCTAACGGGCTATCTCTATTTCATGCGCGCCTATGCCTATTACAGATTGATCATGTATTATGGTCCCATTGTGATATTAGGCGACGACGTGATGGAAACAAATGAAACGGAAGATTACTACGACCGTCCAAGAGCGACATTCGACGAATCGGTGGATTATGTTTGCAGTGAATTGGAACGATCGGCGGAGCTTATGCCGGACATTGTCACACCCAGTTATTTCGGACGTCCTTCCTCCGGATCTGCACTGGGGTTGAGCGCCCGTCTGCGGCTGATTCAGGCAAGTCCGCTCTGGAATGGAGGATTGGCAGCCCGTAGAACGTATGGAACGTGGAAAAGGTCAACTGATGGAGTAAACTATGTTTCACAAACATACGACGAACGTAAATGGGCTGCGGCAGCTGCGGTTTGCAAGCGTATTATAGACATGAACATCTTTGCTTTACACACCGTAAAAAAAATGCCGGATACCGCTCCTCTGCCCGATAATGTATCGCAACTTAGTTTTCCATCGGGAGCGGGAGATATTGACCCTTTCCGGTCATATTCCGATATGTTCACCGGAGAGTCGCCGTTTGCGCGTAATCCTGAATATCTGTGGGCGCAGCGATCATCCGGTTTGGAAAATTATTCGAGACATGCTTTTCCTTATGAAATATACAACGGATATGCCACTGTATCGATACCGCAAAAAGTAATTGACGCCTTCCTGATGGCAGACGGACGTACCATTGAAAATTCAAGCGATAAATATCCCTACTTAACGGATGGTATATGGAATAATGGAACTGATCTGACTTTTTCCGGCTATACGTTAAAAGGAAATGTCCACAAAATGTATGTAAACCGCGAATTGAGGTTCTATGCCAGTATCGGATTCAGCGGAGCACTTTGGCCCATGCTTTCCACTTCAAACTTAAGCAAGAGAAATATCCAATTTTGGTATAACCTGAATGGTAACGCCGGTAAAAATTCAAACCGGAATTTACCATACAACGTAAATACAACGGGCTATTCGTTGAGAAAATTCGTGCACCCTGAAGATTCATGGGGAGCTCCCGGTCAAGGTGAGGGGTACGAAAATTCCCGGCGGTTAGAAAAAGCATATCCTATTATCCGGTATGCAGAAATCCTGCTTGCGTATGTGGAAGCTTTGAATAATCTGACCTCCACTCATACCGTCGAAAATTATCAACTATCAAGGAATATAGAAGAAATGCGTTATTATTTCAATATGATTCGTTTCAGAGCCGGATTACCGGGACTGACTGATGCTGAACTTGTTTCGAAAGAAACCATGCAGAGTCTGATAGAACGCGAACGAATGGTGGAATTGCTTCACGAAAACGCGCGTTTCTGGGATGTGCGGCGCTGGGGCAAGTACGAAACCACAGAAAGAGAACCTATTCTGGGTATGGATATGGATGCAGACGGATTGGCGTTTTACAATATTGTTCCTGTCAATCAAACAGTAGCCAGAAACAGAGTGGTGGATAAAAAATTGATTCTTGTTCCAATTGAATTGAACGAGATAAGGAAATCTCCTTCAATGGATCAGAACCCGGGATACCAATATTAATTGAAAGTAAAAATTGAAAAATATATGAAAATATCATTAAAAATATTCATTACATGTATCGTGGCGCTTAGTCTTGCCGGTTGCAACACCGACGCCATTTATCAGGATGAACAATATAAAATTTTGGTTTATTTGCTAAGTGGCACGGAAAATGTTTATGCCACATCCTATACGCTCAATGAAGAGGAACCTGTCAGGTATGTTACCATTGGATGCGGCGGTTCAAATAGTAATGAAAAGGATATCACGGTAACGCTCGAGCCGAATCCGGATATGTTAGACAAGTTCAACAGTTTGAACTATAATTACCAAAGCGAGTATGCCAAATTGTTACCTGCCGACAGGTACGAAATTGAGTCATATACGGTAACGTTACCCGCCAATTCGGATTATCACTACGTAAGAATGCCTGTGAAAGTTCGCGCGTTGGGTTTGTCTCCGGATTCGATCTATTTCATTCCGTTGAAAATCAAAAGTGTTTCGCACTATGATGTGAATGAGGACAAAAGTGATGTGCTCTTCCGCGTAGCCATTGAAAATGATTATGCCCAACAAATAATACCCACCTATTACGCAAAAAGCGGTACGATGACAAACCCTGTTACCGTGTTGAGTGGTACAAAATTAGTGCAACCGCTGGAAAAAGACAAGGTGAGGATGTTTATTGGCAACGAAACCTATGGAAGTGCTACCACCGTTGCCGATATTGAAAGACTATCCGTTGTGGTACAGATAAAGGAGGATAATTCACTTTTGGTTACTCCTTATGGCTCTATGGAAGTAGAAATGCTTGATAATGTAAACGGTTATAACAAATATGTCCCTGAACTTTTGCAAGGTACAAGCAAGCAACGTGTATTCTACTTAAACTACCGTTTTCGACTCAAGCAAAGCAATGGAACCTTTACCGCATGGAGAGAAGTAGAGGAAAGGTTGATACGGATAGAAGATAATTGACAAATTAAGAACTGATAAAAGCTAAAAAATATGAATAGATTTTTATATCGGGCATCATCCATTTTCGCCGGTTTGTTGACACTCACAGCTTGTAGCGAGGGTCCGGAAAGAAATGTAGAATATACAATTTATTCCACCCATTCTACCATAGAATTGATAGAAGGCGAGGAATTTCAAATTACGGCAAGCCCTACGACTCAGACGTTTACATGGGAAACTACCGACGCCGCAGTGGCCACGGTCAGTTCAACGGGGTTGGTTCGTGCAATCAGCGATGGCACATGTTTTATCAATATAACAAGCAGCGAAGGTCTGAGAAGGTCGATACCTGTAGATGTAGAAAAACTTCTGCTGCTTGAAGGGATTGAGGTATTCAATAAAGCAAATCTTGCATCTGTTGACCATATTCCCATATCAATGGGTAAAACCACGGAATTAGCCGCAAGCGCAATACCGTCAAATTACAATGAAAAAATTCCTTTCAACCTCATTTGGAAATCGTCTGATAAAGACATTGTAACAATTGATGAGAATGGAATAGTAACACCCGTTTATTTCGGTAATGCTGAAATCACGGTCAGTGTGGCAGATAAACCATCTGTAAAGAAGGTTATTTCCGTTGAAGTTTTGGAGAATTCTATAACTGCAATTCAAGTGGAGAGCGATTTGATTTTGAAGCTGAATAATAAACACACTGTGATCCCCGTACTGTTGCCGACAGACTACGGAGTTAGAGATCCTTCTCTCGTTTGGAAGTCTTCCGATGAATCCGTTGTGAAAGTGACGGATGGCGAAATCGAACCGGTTGGCACAGGTTCAGCTGTTGTTACTGTTTCACTCAACAGTAATCCTTCTGTAAATGCGAAGATAGCTATAATCGTCGCATTAAATCCCGGTATTCTCAACCGCACAGATTGGGAAATTATTGATTGGAATTCATGTATCTCCGAAGAGCCTCAATATGTATCACTTAACCGCACTCCGGAGAAAATGCTCGATGGGAATGTGGCCACTTTCTGGGGATCGAAATGGGACGCTCCCAAACCACTTCCCTATTATTTTATCTTCGACATGAAGAGAGAGTATAAAATTTACAGGATTGGTTTTACTAAACCTAACGACTCTTGGAGGGGGAACCTTAAAAACGGCTATTTTGAGATCAGCGCTGATAATGTCACATGGACAAAGTTGTCCGATTGGAGTGTTAGCAGCAACGCACCACGTGAACACACTTTCACCCAGGATGGCTCTTCGGCTCGATATCTCAAATTTGTAATCAGTGACGCTTTTGAGTATGATAATCAGGCTAGAGGCCCTGCAAGCGGGGCGCGATGCGATATAGCCGAATTTAATGTGTTGGGGGAAGAATAGTATGCAAAACAGACGCGAATTTTTAAAAAAAGTGGCCATAGGTGCTGTCGCTTTTAATTCGGCTCCCTCATTGCTCTCGGCAGCAGGAGGTAAATTAGCCAAAGAGGTGAAAAGGTCGGTATCTCCCAACTCTTTTATCAATATCGCCCTGATAGGTAAGGGTGGTATGGGAACCTCAAATACCTTCACCGCTTTATCGATTGAAGGTGTTAAGCTTGTTGGGGTTTGTGATTTGTATGACAAACGTTTGAAGGATGCCAAGGCACAATGGGGAAATGAAATTTTCGTTACAAAAGATTATAGGGAAATTCTTTTGCGGAAAGATATTGATGCGGTAATCATCGCTACTCCCGACCATTGGCACCAGCCTATAGCCATTGAGGCGATGAAAGCCGGGAAGCATGTGTATTGCGAAAAACCGGTCATCCATAAATTGCAGGAAGGGAAAGCATTAATTGAAGCACAGAAAAAAAATGGGGTGCTGTTCCAAGTTGGAAGCCAGGGCATGTCGTCTTTAGGAAACAGGGCAGCACGGTTATTGGTACAAAAGGGCGTGATTGGGAAAGTGAATTTCATTGACGGGCAGTTTACCGGGGCTCCCGGCAAGCTGAATGCATTTACAGCACCCGATGATGCATCCGAAGAAACAATCTGGTGGAACCGTTTTCTGGGAAATGCACCTAAAATACCCTTTACTCCCCAGCATTTCTTTGCATGGAGAAACTGGAAAGATTATGGTACGGGTATAGCGGGAGACCTGTTTGTCCATGTCCTGTCCAGTATTCATTATATCATGGATGCAATGGGTCCGGAGAAGGTATATACTACCGGAGGAATACGTCATTATACTGACGGTTTACGTGATACTCCTGATATTATGCTGGGATATTTTGATTATCCGGACAGAAATGATTCAGGCGCTTTCACGGTACAGTTAGGCGCTAATTATGTAGATGGCATATCAAAGAAATGGGGAAGTATGGACTTCAGGATTGTTGGTTCGAAAGGTTCGTTGGATGTCGGTTGGGATAAAGTTGTCCTGAAAACAATCGAAGATGTGAATACGAAGGATTTTGAGGTATTAGGACAATTGGGGCAAGGGATGGATGTTCCCGAAAAAGTATCTCCGCGGGAGTTTGTCTTTTATGCGGAGAAAGGGTATAGAGGAGGACATTATGACCATCATTTTAATTTTATCCATGGAATCAGGAATAACACACCTTTGACGGCAGATGTCCTTTTTGCTGTTAGAACGGCTGCCCCGGCATTGTTAAGTTATGAAAGCTACTTGAAAAATGAAGCAATTGAATGGGATGCTGAGAAACTCAAAATAAAAAAATAATGAAGATGAAACACTTAAAGATTATTCTCATCTTTTTACCGGCTTTTTTTATCACTGTCTCTTGTCATATATCGAGGGACAGTGGTTCTCAACAAGCAACTACCGGTAAAGAGACTACATTTCACCTCTCAAAAGAAGAAAAAAAGGAGGGATATAAGGTTCTTTTCGACGGTACATCCATGTCGCAATGGACAAGCAATACGGATGAATATGTTTTGGAAAACGGTTGCATTGTCATGTACCCGAAAGCCGGCTATGGAAATTTGTACACAAAACAAGCGTTTGATGACTTTATTTTACGTTTTGAATTTTTACTGACCCCTGAAGCAAATAGCGGGTTGGGATTGCGACATAAAATGGTGACTACACAAAGCGGATACGATGGAATGGAATTACAGATACTGGATAATGAGGCGCTTGTGTATAAAGACTTAAAACCGTATCAGTACCATGGATCGGTATATGGATGGATACCCGCGAAACGAGGCTTCTTGAAACCCGCAGGAGAGTGGAATTATCAGGAAGTTGTAGCGGATGGCGATAATATTACAGTCATTCTTAACGGAACAGTTATTGTTGACGGTAACTTAAAAGAAGCTACAAAAAACAGTCCTACAGATAATATTCCGGCTTCATTGTTTTACAAGAAAGGATATATTGCTTTCTTAGGCCACAACTCTGTTGTTAAATTCAGAAATATCCGGGTAAAAGAATTGAAAAAATAATCATCCGTATAAAGTGACAGGCTTTTTCAACAGATAGACTTTGCGTAATACCGATAGCGATATAAGTGCAGTTTTTACCGATTATTTCAATAAACGTAAAATATCATTTCAAAATGCGAGCATTCTGTTCTTTATTTGTTATTATATTTTTGGTCAGTTCCTGTACATCGTATCCCGAAGCTATTGAGGAAGTGCTTCAGCAGGCAGGTAAAAACCGCAAGGAATTAGAGGAAGTTCTTAAATATTACGGCAAAAACCCGGCCGACAGCCTGAAACTTCGCGCAGCCGAATTTCTGATTGTAAACATGCCCGGCAAATATTCGGAATATTACGATGCGCCATGGAATGACGTGGCAACCGTGCATTTACGATGGACAAGTTCATCAGATAAGGGAATGGTCTTGGATTCTTACCAAATGGGCGAACCGATAATACAAGACGATGTAACGAATATCACGGCGAAATATCTTATCAACAACATCGAAATATCTTTTATGGTATGGCAAGAGATGCCGTGGGGCAAAGATATTCCATTCGATGTTTTCTGCGAGGAGATACTCCCCTACCGTGTGGGTACCGAGCCGCTCGAAAACTGGCGCGAAAAGGTACTTGCCAGTTTCGCCGATTTGTACCGGTCGTTCATGAAAAATCCGACGATCACTTCCGTTCAGGCATGCAGCAAGGTGAACGACATATTACCGCGTTTCAGAATGGATAAGGATTTCCCTGATATGAGTTATTCACAGTTGATGGCGTCCACACGCGGAACATGCGACGCCATGGCAGACTTGGCCCTATTTGCGATGCGCGGGTTGGGTATCCCGGTTACTTTTGATTTTACGCATAAATATATCGGAGCGGTGGCGGGACACTCGTGGAACAGTGTAAGAGACAGCAGCGGAAATCATATTTCCTTTATGGGATGCGAAACCAATCCCGGGGAACCTCATCAGGGAACGATACGTAATAAAGCCAAAGTATATCGCCGGACTTATCGCATACAGCAGAATGTGGCGCTATACATGAACAACATTCCGCCGTTATTGCAAGATGTAAATAACATTGTTGATGTAACCTCCGAATATGGATATGCCACGGATGTAAAGGCTCCGCTACTAAACAGTCATTTGAACGAAACAGGATACGTTTTTCTGGCTACTCACCATAGAAAAGAGTTGAATCTAATAGGATGGGGCACTGTTAACGGCGATCATATTCAATTTCTATCGGTAAATAAAAATATATTGTATCAACCAGTTTTTTATAATCGCGGTGTTCTGTATCCGGCATCGCATCCATTCCTTGTGAACGAAGACAGTATTTGTCGTTTTTTTAATCCGGATTCGATGCAAATTGCCCGGCCGTTCATGGGTACTCATATCCTCTCTTCCGCCAAGCCATATACACTGGCGGCATGGAAATTCGACATCGGCGGTCCGGAATGCAGTTACCGAGACGTAAACAACGACGGCATTATCAGAGAGGGGCATAATTTACGGGCGAATGATCCTTATTGGTTATCACCTTATGTGGATATCGGTTCAGGCGGCATTATAGAATATGCGACAGCAGGAGACTGGGTGCTTTATACGGTAGAAGTGGAAGATGAGGGGGACTATTTGATGCAGTTAGAATTTTCAGATCCTGGTTTTGGCTCCGCTATCATCATTGAGGTTGATGGCAAAGATGTATTGAACGAACCGGTGGTTTTGGCAAGCACCGGCGATTACACTATTTGGCGATGGGGTAACATGCCACAACCCATTAGATTGACGAAAGGAACACACAGAATAAAACTTATGATTGATGCAGCGGGTTCAAACTTCAGGAATTTCAGGTTCACATATTATCAAGCGACAAAAGCAACGTCACGCCCGTTTAATGGACCGCATACGCTGACTGCCGCTGCTCCATACGTTTTGAAAGCTGTTGATTTCGATTTTGGCGGTATGTACGTTGCATATTTTAACAAAACGGCAGGAAATGTAGCCGGAAATGGCAGCGGAACAAAGTACCGGACAGATCGCGGCGATAAGAGAAGTCCGGATGTTAATATTGAGGCCGACCGCTCAACCGTCAGATACAACACACCGGGCGACTGGCTGATCTACACGGTAGAAGCGGAAGAGGCGGGAGACTACCTTGTGGAATTGGAATATTCACAAACATTTCCATCCACCTTCAGATTTAAAGTGGACGGAAAGGATATGGGTATCAGCGATCCCTTCCCTACAACCGGCGGATGGGATAGTTGGGCGTGGCAAAATCTAACATCGGAACCCATAAGATTGACGGCGGGAACGCACCGGATAAAGTTAATATTTCATGTAGGGGCGCCAAACATTAGAAATTTTAGATTCACGTATCAACCATAAGGGCACCTCTAAAAATTGATACTTATACTATTTAAAGAATTTTACAATTACATTTAAGATATTCGTACACAATCAAGCCTTCGGGTAAAACTTCTTCATTGTTGTTGAAAATAAATTCTTTGAAAACCTTCAAAAAATCTAATTTTGTGATACTTGCAGGTCGAGCCATAAGTGACCATCCGGGAGGAAGAAAGTTGTATGGCGCTATACTGACTTTCACATATTCCGACAAATCCCCTTTGGCAAGTTCTGTATTTATACACTTCAAATAGAGTTCTTTTTCAGATTTTATATGCTGAATAAAATCTCTATATTCTTTCAGTGCTTCTTCCGGTGTACAATTTATCTGTTTAATATATCTATTCATTTCTTCCTCTGACATCCATTTTACTTCCACCAATTCTCCGGGATTTACTCTGGAAATTGAGTCATTTTGTTTTTTAGGATACAGCGGAAACCCTCTGATCATCTCAAAATAGCTATTTAATAAATCATTGTCTTTCGGGAATTTATGATTTTTCTTACTCTCCTCGTATATATATTGAACCGTTTTATATTTAATCTTAAGGTCATGTACTTTGAAAATATTTTCGATATTTGAAGTACAAACGGAATCAACTCCTGATTGCGAATAACCAAAAGCAGAAATAATCAACAAAGACCAAACAATTAATATAATTTTTTTCATTACGTATAGCATAATTTTTTGGAAAATCTACGTTAATCATCGAAACAATCAGCGTAGATTAAAATTTTTAATGTTTATTATTCTCTAAAATACGCTGCTTTTTTTTAGTTTGGAGAAATTCATCCAATAACTCAACATATTTCGATTCATTTAAAGTATTCGTTTCAATGTTTTCCATTATCTGTTTACATATATCTGTTAATTTAAGAAATTCGCCTTGAGGCACTTGAATTGTTAATGTCCACACTTCATCTTCAACCACACACCGAAACGTTGCGGAATAGCCATCCCTAATTCCTGCCGGTCTCCCTTTCCCAACAAAATCAGTTATTGAGGCAACAAAAGTCTCATGCAATTTTTCCGCAAATAAATTATTTACAGGCAAAGATTGAGATGTTATCTCATAATGTTAATGCGCTTGCTTTCGATGACATAACCGGTTTTTAATGAATCTGGGAAAACACGAAATCCGTAAGGACCTTCCTCGTGTTCGGAAGAAGTCTCAATGAAAAACTCAATCGTTGCATTGAAATTGCCAAAGAAAAGTTTTTCAATATCTGTCTTAGAATTAAAATTGTTTAATCCTCCACTTCCGAAGTTGTATTCAACTCTTTTTGAAAATTTCCGTCCTGCCGGAGATTCTGATTCAACGCGAATTTGTTGTGCAAATCCGGTTAGTGATAAAAATAACAGGAGAAAACAGGATAACGCCGCTTTTTTATTACAATTCATAGAGTTATGTTATGAACCTGAATTATTCACACTAAAAAAGAAAAAAATTTGTTATTTGCTTGTATTTCAGCAAAATAATTAGTATTTTTGTAGTGTCAAAAACAAAGACTAAAACAAACTTTTTCCATGCACAAAGATACAAAAAAATTGACACAACACACGAACAAACATTATTTTGTTTGAGTTCCGTTCAAGGCAAAGCCGTTGAAGCAAGTTTTACAGCCCCCGATTTATCGGCAATGGGCGGACTGGTATTAATGAATGAACACGAAAAGCACAGCGGGTAAAAGAACAGCCTCACCTCGCCAACAATTTATGTCCGATCCGGCAATAAATACATTTTTTCTTTTCGCAGTACTCCCTTTTGAGTTGAATCAGGGCTTGGGTGTCGCAGGCATTTGCCACATTGATTCCGGCGCGGGAAAACATCGTAATGATAAAATTGTTTTCGGGTTTCAAAGATTCCAATAACCGGATAGCTCTTTCGACAGGTTGTTCCGAATTTTTCTTCTTTCCATACGCGAAAAACAAAGGCACGACTACGTTTATCAACAGAATTTGCTTTGCTTGCAAACCCAGGTATTTGTTTTTCTTAACCGAAACTTTCTCAAAATGATAATGGGTAAGCCAATATTCGCTTAGTTCGGTAACGAAAAGCGAATGAAGTTTTTCATCCTCCGCAATTTCCAGCATTTGGGCGAACAGTCCTTGCTTTTTACTGACAATTCCCGCTAACTGAAGGATTTTGATGTGCGGAAAATTATTGGGACGTATGCGCAAACTCTTGAAAATATAAGGTTCAAGGGTTTTTAATTTATACTTTTTCCGAAGGAAAAAATATTCTTTTCGGAGTTTTGTATAGTATTCATTTTCAGGACTTTCATCTTCCAACAATCCGGCTTGTCCCAGAAACAAAGCTTCAATCTGGATTGGAGAATCCTGATGTTTAAGAATGGTTTTTAACGGGAGACTTTTTGCCAACCGTTCAAAAGCATCATTGTTAATGCCGAAACCGAAATTACGCGCTAAAGTAATGTAAAACACTTCGTTCCAATCGTCTTTGTACTCGCTCAACAGTTGAAGCAAAGCATTGGTTTTCCGTTCCAAACGTTCGGTTAAAAGTGCATTTTTCCAATCCGAAAGATAAATTTCAGGAATCTCCCGGATTTTACCCAAACAAGGAACGGACAAATCACTGTTTAACAAAAACTGATAGTTCGCATGGATGTGTTCGGGAATTTTCATCGCCCATTGCGGAATCGAACGTCCCGATTGGCTGAACACGTCCGACACATCCAGATGCTCAACGACGTGTAACACAACGGAATTATAAGCCTTATCCTCATAATGCCGGTGCTTGTACCAATCGGAAGCTGTCGTATGAATTTCGACATTTCCCGCCCAAATTTCACCATCCATTTTGATTTTTGCATTGAAAAAATCAGGGCCTGCATTTAAATTATACACTCCCGGATCGATAATTTCGAGTATCTTCCCGTTACTTGTAACTAAATTTGCGGATTCGTACAGTTTGTATTTCCATACATAATGTAATAGCGTTTCCATAGTCTATTTTAGCATTTTTTTGTTTTGATTTTCTTTTGCAAAAGTAGTACATTTTTCGGATAATTCAAATTATTGACGCTGATTCTTCAAATGAAATTTGGTTCATCTAATAAAAAAACGTTATATTTGCATAAATTTTTACAGATTTTTTAAAACAAATTAATCACATGAATAAGGCAATCATTTCGTTTCTTCTTATTTTTTCATGGAATTTTTCAAGCGCTCAAACCGGAAACAATCAAATACAGCTCAACGACATACTCAAACGAACGTATGCTCCGAAAGAGTCAGGTGAAATGCGTCCGCTGCCCGAGGGAGAGCATTATACGATGTTGAGCGCCGACGGCAAAGCGATTCTCAAATACGCTTACAAAACCGGAAAAATAACCGATACGCTGTTTCACGTGGATAAAGTGCGCGAAACCAAATTAAAAAAGATTGAGGGATATACGATTAGCAATACCGGATTCCGCATTTTGGTCTGGACGGACAAAGAATTTATTTACCGCCGTTCGTGGAAAGCAGCTATTTATGATTACGACGTAAGACGAAATTTCCTGAAACCGTTGTCCGACACTCCGGGAAAATTGATGATTCCTGCCTTTTCGCCTGATGGGAGAATGTGTGCATTTGTAAGAGATAACAATATCTGGTTGAAGAAGTTCGACTACGATACCGAATCGCAGGTCACCCAAGACGGCGAATTTGGAAAAATATTAAATGGCGTGACAGACTGGGTGTATGAAGAAGAATTTTCAAAAACCAACCTGATGTCCTGGTCGGCCGACAGCAAATTTCTGGCTTTCGTCAAATCCGACGAGTCGAAAGTGCCGGTTTACCGTTTTCAACTTTTTGACGGTTCCTTGTACCCCGGTTTTTATGAGTACAAATATCCGAAACCCGGTGAAAATAATTCTACGGTAGGCGCTTATGCTTACAATATAGATACCAAAGACACAAAAAGAATGAACATTCCGATGGACGCCGACGGTTACATTCCGGAAATTCGCTTTACGGAAAACGTTGACCAATTGGCTGTTATGACCTTAAACCGGAATCAGAACCGTTTCGACATGTACTACGTCAATCCCAAATCAACCGTTGCTCGCCTGATTCTTCACGACGAAAACAAGTATTATATTGACCCCGATTGGATTCTCGCTATTTGTTTCAGCAAAGACAACTTCCTTTATGTCAGCGAAAAAGACGGATTTGCCCATATTTATTTATACACGATCAATGGCATTCAGGAAAGGCAAGTGACTACCGGAAATTGGGATGTCAAAGCGCTTTACGGATTTAATCCCGAAACGAAAACGGTTTATTATCAATCGGCAGAGGAAAATCCTTTGCGACGTTCCGTGTATAAAGTCGATGCAAAAGGAATAAAGACTAAATTATCTGTCAATGAGGGAACTAACTCGGCAACATTCAGCAGCAATTTTCAATATTTCGTCAATTATTACTCAAATACGACAACTCCGACCATCGTTACCGTTTGTGACGAAAAAGGCAAACAACTTTTAGTCTTGAACGATAATTCGGCTTTACAGAATACGTTGAAAACGCTTCAATATCCGAAAAAAGAATTTTTCACATTCACCAACTCGTCCGGCGACGTACTAAACGGATGGATGATGAAACCGGTAAATTTCAATGCCGGCCGGAAACATCCCGTGTTGATGGTGCAATACAGCGGTCCCGATTCCCAAACGGTTTTGGACAAATACGAAATGGATTGGACGGTTTATCTCGCTAATCTCGGGTACATTGTCGCTGCCGTTGACGGTCGCGGGACAGGCGCGCGGGGCGAGGCTTTCCGCAAATGTACCTACATGCAGTTGGGCATTTACGAATCGGACGACCAAATTGCAGGCGCAAAATATTTGGGCAGTTTAACCTACGTGGATAAGGACAAAATAGCCATTTGGGGTTGGAGTTACGGCGGATACAACACATTGATGTCCATGAGCCGGGGAAACGGCATTTTCAAAGCCGGCATCGCCATCGCACCCGTTACCGACTGGCGGTTTTACGATTCGGTTTATACAGAACGGTTTATGAGAACGCCGCAGCAAAACGAAACCGGTTATACCCTTTCTTCCCCTTTGAATTTGGCAGCCGGTTTGCAAGGACGTTTGCTGTTGGTACACGGCACTTCCGATGATAATGTACATTTCCAGAATACCATGTATTATACGCAGGCATTGGAAAAAGCAGGAAAAATGTTTGATACTCAAATATATCCGGTCAAAAATCACAGTATTTCGGGCTTGGATACGCGGATGCATTTGTACAGCAGAATTATTGATTTTTTGGATAAAAATGTACCCCCAACCCCCTGAAGGGGGCTTTAAGCCGTAGCAAAATGAACAAACTCATTATTCCAACTCCCCCTTCAGGGGGCCGGGGGGTTATCCGGGGGGCAAAAAAACCGGAATGGTTAAAAATTAATCTGGGAAACAACCAACAGTTTTCGGCAACCGGCAACATTGTGGAATCTCAGCACCTGCATACGATTTGCCGAAGCGGAAGATGCCCGAATTTAGGCGAATGTTGGAATCGCGGAACGGCCACTTTCATGATTGGCGGAGACATTTGCACCCGTTCCTGTAAATTCTGCAACACAAAGTCCGGACGCCCTTTGCCCCTCGATCCCGACGAGCCTTTGAAAATCGCCCGTTCCATCGAAAAAATGGGTTTGAAACATGCCGTAATCACTTCCGTCGATCGGGACGATTTACCGGATTACGGAGCGGGACATTGGGCGGAAACCATCCGGCAGATTAAACAACTGAATCCTCAAACTACACTTGAAGCGCTTATCCCTGATTTCAAAGGAAATACGAATTACCTAAGCCTTGTTATCGAAACCCAACCGGAAATAATTTCCCACAACATGGAAACCGTTAAACGGCTGACTCCGAAAGTACGAAGCGTTGCCCAATACGAACGAAGTCTGGCGGTTCTACGACATATTTCGGACTCACGAGCTGCTGCTAAATCCGGATTAATGCTGGGCTTGGGAGAAACGGAAAATGAAATTTACGAATTAATGGACGATTTACTGAATGTGGGTTGTATGCTTCTATCCATCGGCCAATACCTGCAACCATCCAAAAAACACATTCCGGTCGAAGATTACATTCATCCCGACATTTTTAACAAATACAAAGAAATAGCTTACAACAAAGGATTTAAGCATGTAGAAAGCGGGCCATTGGTTCGTTCATCTTATCATTCGGCGAATTTTTTAGTCTGATTTTGAAACTTTTTATATTCTAAAATGTTATAAGATATATCATTTATAATATGAAAATTAGTAAAACAATTAGATTTTTATTTATACCCTCATTATTCGTTCGCATGATACACAACGAGAAATGGCTTCCGATTATTGACGAATCGGGGAAGGTATATGGAAAAATCGCTTATAGTCAATCCATGCAAATGAAAAATCAATATTTACATCCGATCGTTCGTATCGCACTGGTTCATAACGGGAAAATTTTCTTGAGAGAAAAAGAAAACGGAGAAGCGAATGACAAATCTTGTTTAGATTATCCTTTTGAAAGATCTGTTTTTTACAAGGAAACCATAGATAAAGCTGTAACAAAAACTTTTCAGTCCAACGGTTCCAAAACGGATATTAACTGTAATTACCTTTTTCGTTATGTTCACCGTAACGAAGAAATGCACCGCATGGTCTATTTCTATGTCTGCAATATCCGCGAAGACAGTTTGTTGGAAAAAATAAATCAGAGTAACGGGAAATGGTGGACAAGCAAACAGATTAAAGAAAATTTGAAGACCGGGCTTTTTTCCGATTTTTTTGAAAATGAATTTGAGTTTCTTGACTCGACGGTATTGGCGATTGATAAATAATAGTCGCATCAGATGAAAATTTAACCTAATTATTCCTCAAAGACAAATATATTTTCATACCTTTGCCTTAACTTTTTTTTATGATTATCCGCAATCATACTACAAAGTTATCAATTGATACCATCTCAAAAGTTGTAGTCCGTCATTCATAATTATGCAAACACTTGAAACAAAAACATTTTTTTGTGATTACTCCAATCCTGCTCATAAACAAGCAGTATCAGATTTAATAAATGTTTATATCGCCGACGAAATGGGCGGTGGAAACCCGTTATCAGCCGAAGAAGCTGAACGATTAGTCGAAGGCTTGGAAAAACATCCGAAGTCGGTAGTGATATTGGCGGAAACGGCCGGCATTTTTAGCGGATTATTGGTTGCCTTCGAGAATTTTTCCACTTTCACAGTCCGTCCGATGGTTAATATTCACGACGTCATCGTCCGGAAAGAATACAGGGGACAAGGCGTCGGCCGGAAACTGATGGACGCCCTTATTGAAGAAGCCGGCAAACGGCAATGCAGCCGCATTACGCTTGAAGTGAGGCATGACAATGATACGGCGCAAAAACTTTACCGGAGTTTGGGGTTTGAGGACGCTGAGCCGGTTCATTTTTATTGGCGGAAATATTTGCATTAAAAAAGCTGCAACCCTTGACAGATTTGCAGCTTTTCTACTCACGTTATAAGGTGTGAGGATGGATTTATTTTACTTTGTTCACTATGGCTCTGAACGCTTCCGGGTGATTCATTGCCAAATCGGCAAGAACTTTGCGGTTGATTTCTACTCCATTTTTGTGTAAAGCGCCCATAAACTGGGAATAAGATATCCCTTCCAAACGAGCGGCTGCTCCGATACGTTGGATCCATAATCCGCGAAAATTGCGTTTCTTGGCTCTCCGGTCACGGAATGCATACGTTAAACCTTTTTCCCACGTGTTTTTGGCGACTGTCCATACATTTTTTCTCGCGCCATAATAACCTCTCGTCAGTTTGAGGATTTTTTTTCTTTTAGCTCTTGAAGCTACATGATTTACTGATCTCGGCATAATTAATTAAAATGATTGTGATTGTCAGCGCCGCACTTAAACGGTCTTTTGTGCTAACTCTCTGTTAATAAATCTTTAAAAAACTCTTTTTTACGGTTATTTCATTCCCAACATTTCTTTTACACTCCGTTCGTTTTCTTTACTCAGAATGGAGAAACGTGTCAACCGTCTTTTTTGCTTCTTGGTCTTCTTCGTCAGAATGTGACTTTTGTAAGCATGTTTTCTCTTGATTTTTCCTGTTCCGGTAAGAGCGAATCTTTTTTTGGCACCGGAATTAGTCTTCATTTTAGGCATGTTTGTTTTAAATTTAGTTTATTAATTATTCTCTATTTTTTGCTCAGCCGGACTACTTTCCGGTTTTGCAAGTTTCTTTTGCACTACACCCAATTTCTTGGGAGCCAACATAATAATCATCTTTTTACCTTCCAAAAGAGGTAACTGTTCCACTTTCGCATATTCCTCCAAATCGTTGGCGAAGCGTAATAACAACACTTCTCCCTGTTCTTTGAAGAGAATCGATCTTCCTCTGAAAAACACATAAGCTTTCACTTTTGCGCCTTCTTCGAGAAAGTTTTTCGCATGTTTCAACTTGAAATTATAGTCGTGATCGTCGGTTTGCGGGCCGAATCGAATCTCTTTGACCACAATTTTCACGGATTTGGCTTTTTGTTCCTTCTGACGTTTCTTTTGTTGGTAGATAAATTTTTGGTAATCCAAAATTCTACAAACAGGCGGCACGGCATTCGGCGAAATTTCGATCAAATCCAAATCTTGGGCTTTCGCAATTGCTAAAGCTTCGTTGAGCGGATAAACACCCTGTTCCATATTGTCCCCCACCAAACGAACCTCTTTTGCCCGGATTTTTTCATTGATCCGGTACTGATCTTTAAGATTGTCTTTCTTCATTTAGGAATTAACGAGACTTTGTTTTTCTACTTCATTATTAATTATTTCGGCAAAGTTAGCAATTTTCATTGAACCCATATCACCTTCTCCTTGTTTTCTTACCGAAATTTCTTTGTTTTCAATTTCTTTTTCCCCAACCACCAACAAATAAGGGATTTTTTTCAATTCATTATCCCTGATTTTGCGTCCTATTTTTTCATTCCTGTCGTCGATAATGACACGAACATCCTTTTGCCTCAATTCTTTGGCAACCTCTTCAGCATACGCATTGAATTTTTCACTGACCGGAATAAGGACTGCCTGATCAGGCACCAACCACAAGGGAAATTTCCCGGCAGTATGCTCAATCAACACAGCCACAAAGCGTTCCATCGAACCGAAAGGCGCACGGTGAATCATGACCGGACGGTGTTTTTGATTGTCCGCTCCGGTATATTCCAATTCAAAACGTTCAGGCAAATTGTAATCGACCTGAATCGTTCCCAACTGCCAGCGGCGACCCAAAGCATCTTTCACCATAAAATCCAACTTTGGTCCATAAAAAGCAGCTTCGCCTAATTCGATTTTGGCTTTGATTCCTTTTTCTTCACAAACTTCAATGATTTCTTTTTCAGCTCGTTCCCAATTTTCTTCCGAGCCGATGTATTTTTCTTTATTTTCGGGATCACGCAAAGAAATCTGCGCTTCGTAATCCTTAAAATCCAAGGCGCGGAAAATGATGTGGATAATTTCCATCACCTTGATAAATTCTTCCTTGACATGTTCGGCGACAGGAATGAAACCTATAAAACCGAATTAATCAGCGAATTAGCCGACGGAACAATCACAACTTATACACAAGGCGTATTTACCGACCTCTGCCGCGGCCCGCACTTGCCCGATACTT
>BNTV01000042.1 GCA_025996865.1 Bacteroidia bacterium | reverse complement strand
GCCTATCTTCGTCCCCGAACCAATACTTTCGGAGCCATTTTCAGAATTCAACACCATTTGTCGTATGCCATCCATGACTATTTCGACAAACAAGGATTTTACTATTTCCATACGCCGATTATTACGGCTTCCGATGCGGAAGGGGCAGGTTCCATGTTCCAGGTTACAACTTTGGATCCGGAAAATGCGCCGAAGACGCCCGACGGCAAAATTGATTATTCGCAGGATTTCTTCGGACGCCATACCAATCTGACCGTGTCCGGACAGTTGGAAGGCGAATTGGGCGCCATGGCTTTGGGAGGAATTTATACATTCGGACCGACTTTCCGGGCTGAAAATTCCAATACACCCCGACACTTGGCGGAATTTTGGATGATTGAACCGGAAGTGGCGTTTTTCGATATCAACGACAATATGGACTTGGCGGAAGATTTCCTGAAATATGTGATTTCCTACGCTATGGAAAAGTGTAAAGACGATATTGAATTTCTCAACAATATGTACGACAACGGGTTAATTGAGCGGTTGAACTTTGTGATCAACAACAAATTTATTCGTTTGACTTATACTGAAGGTGTTGAAATCCTCGAAAAGAGCGGTAAAAAATTTGAATTTCCGGTTTATTGGGGCGCTGATTTGCAATCGGAACACGAACGGTATTTGGTGGAAGAACATTTCAAATGTCCGGTTATCATGACCGATTATCCGAAAGAGATTAAGTCGTTCTATATGAAACAAAACGAGGATGGGAAAACTGTTCGCGGAATGGATGTCCTGTTTCCGAAAATCGGTGAAATCATCGGCGGTTCCGAACGGGAAGCCGATTACGATAAACTGACGAATCGCATCAATGAATTGGACATGTCAACGGAAAGTTTGTGGTGGTATATCGATACCCGCAAATTCGGAACGGCGCCGCACGCCGGCTTCGGTTTGGGTTTTGAACGTTTGATGCTGTTTGTCACCGGCATGGCGAATGTCCGTGACGTGATTCCGTTCCCGCGGACGCCAAAGAACGCGGAATTTTAATATTTGTTAACAAATTTGAATGATGTAGAGACAGGGTATTGCCCTGTCTCTATCGTTTTATCACCGCCTTAAACAGAATATTACAATAAAAAAACCTGCAAAACAGCATATTATGAAAAAAATCTATTCATGTTTTTTTACCCTACAAATATAATACTTATGTAATTGATACACATCTTTTAATTATTTCTTAAATAATTTTAATTTTGCCAACGGACTTTTGTTACATTATTCATATAATTGTGTAATGACATTGACAAAATTATATTTATTTTTCTTTCAATACGCTTAATGTTGTCTAAAGGAAAGCACTTATAATAAGGGATTTGAGCATGTATAAAGCGGGGCTTTGGTTCGTTCATCCTATCATTCAGAGAATTTTTCCACTCTAATTTTGAAACTTTTTGTTATTATAAAATGTTATAAGATATATCATAAAATATAAAACCGGCATGAAAAAAATTTATCCAAGCAGATGAAACAACGTTCGACAAATTATATACACATGAATCAGTAAAATAATAAATAAAAAGAAACTAAAACAATTTAATTAATTAATCTATAAAACAATGGCAAAGCAATTTTTATTATTAATTTTGTTGGGATTATTTATGACTTTAACCCCAACATTAGCTCAGGTAACAATCGGCGACATCAAAGAGCCCGAAAGTTTTTCAATTCTTGAAATCGTGTCAAACGACAAGGGCGGCTTGCGTTTGCCGCAGATGACAACTCAAAAGCGTAATGATATTACCCCTGTCGCTAAGGGAAACAATCTTGCCAATGGGCTTGTTATTTACAACCTCGACACCAACTGCGTCGAGTATTGGAACGGCAGCAAATGGGTAAGCCTCTGCCTTGGCACGGCGAACATCAAACTGACGGGCAGCCCGTGTAACTACGACCCAACGGCATGGGTGCCTGCAGACGGCGTACAAGCAGACTGCGAATTTACTCCCGCAGACGACCCCGCCTGCGTGTTGCAAGGACAACAGGCGTATCAGGTGTACCTGACGGCCGGTTCGAGTTACACCACGCTGACTGTTGACGAACTTACTTCTGCGTTCTCGCTTAAGTTTCAGTCGAATATCAGTGCGAACAATCGTATCGCCGTTGTGCGCGTGGTGAACAACTGTTCGGGTGAGTTTCAGGATTTTCTCTTTACACAGGAGGGTGCGACTTGTCCCACAGGCGCAAATCCTTTTACGGTAAAGACTGCCACCCAAAATCTTTGCGGTGATAACGGCGCGGTTATTGCATACGTCGAAAATCCGCAGAGCGGCATCGATTATCTTTGGGAATATGGCGGCGTGGTAGTGAACACCGGCAATCACATGGAAATTACCCGCGCGGGCAAATACACGGTTTATGCCGGATTGATGGGTTGCTCAACGCCGGCTCCCCAGGAAATTACCATCACTAAATCTGCCGGCAACAGCGCAAGCGCACCGGTTGTTACGGTTTCCAACTCGGGCATTCTTTGCAACGGTAGCAACGTTATTTTGACAGCATCAAACATACTATCCGGCCAGCAGGTGGAATGGTTTCACAATGGCGTATATAGCGGTCAAAGCGCCAATCCTCTCACCCTGAGCGGCGCTGCTGCTGCCGGTGAATGGTTTGCCATTCAACATTCCACAGGAGGCGACTGCGGTTCTTACGCAAGTAACATTGTTGTGCTGGCTGACCAGACTTCCTCAGGCACGGCTCTGGCAGTGCCGGTGGCTACTGTCAACGGCACGGCTTTGAGCGGTACTCCAACTGTGTGCAAGGGCGGTACGCTGGAATTGGCTGTTACCAATGCCACCGCATACCCCGCAGGCACTATCTACCAGTGGTTTGACAACGGCGTCAAAATTGCAGAAAGCACCAACCCTATTATCTATGCGGTTGCTTCCAGCAAAAGTTCTATGGTGCTTTCCGTACAAGTGAACAACAATAGCGGCGGTTGCCCCAATACTGCAACAAGCAGTGCTATTGCTGTAAGCTTTACCGCTCCCGCTCCTACCACCATCAACAACGGCGCAAGCACGGAAGCCATTTGCGGCGGCACACCTGCTACGTTGATGGCAACCAACTCGGCAGGCACTGATTATGAATGGTTCCGTAACGGAACGCCTATACCTTCCGCCCGGACTTCGTCCTATTCTGCCACGCAGCAAGGTGATTACACCGTTCGCTACCAAGACGTCAAAGGCTGCTGGAGCCTTGTTTCCAACAGCATTGAAGTGGTGCAAAGCGCAGCCATTTCCCTGAGCTGGCAAAGCGAACCGAAAGGAACGGCAATCATTGGCAATCAGGAAAGTTTCACCGTGCTTGCCTCGCCTGTGCCGGACAGTTATACATGGACGAGCAGCGACCCGGCTGTGGCTACCGTAACGCCTATTGACGGAGGAAAATCAGTGTCGGTAAATTATCTTGCCGACGGCACATTTACCTTGAGAGTGGAAACGCGCAACAGTTGCGGTATGGTTTTTCTCGAAAAAAATATTAAGGTAGAACCGGGTTGCACGCCTATTACAAGTGTCAATCTTACGCCTTCAGGCACGGTGACCAAAAACCTTGATGAAACAGGTATGCCGAAAACATCGGGTGACGCCGGTACCACCTTTACGGCTACGGCTACCAACGGTTCGTCCGCCACCAGTTACGAGTGGTTTGTGAACGGTGTAGAACAGACCGGTCAAACGGCTCAGACCTTTAATTACACCACGCCTGCAACGGCCGGCTCATATACGGTAACGGCGCCCTGAGCGCGACTACCACCGTGAAGGTAAACAAAGAAGCGCCTGCCGATGTGAGTGGCAAGTACCGTATGAGCGGCAAAACCTGCTTCGATGTGAAACGCGGCAACGACAACAACACCTGTATGCCTCTTAATTCACGTACGGACAATTTTGCATCAACAAAATCGTTTGCTTACACATTCAGCAGTCCCACAGGCTCTGCTTATAGCGACTTGACTTTTTCGCTAACGGACAACAACGCACTGGTAGCAAGCAGTGCTACGGCGAACAATGTGTTTACCGTAACTTTCCGCCCCGACATCAACGACGTGGCGGGGGGTACAGACAAAACCACCGCCAAAAAACTGACCATCATTGCCCGATACAAGGATAACAACGGCGCAGAAAAGCAAATAACGCTCGAAGTATCCGTTCAGGACTGCTCTTGCGGTTGTAGCGTAAAATCGACTCTTGCTGCCGGATGGCTTACTTTTATGTGCTATAATCTGGGTGTTCCCGAAACTACCAAAAATATGACGCTTGACGAGCAAATGGCATACCCCTCGCCTACATTCTCGTCGGGTGTAAGTGTAACCGACGCCACCGTTTACGGCGACCTTTATCAATGGGGACGTCAGGCAGACGGACATCAAATTCGCAGCAACCCACCGGTAAAAGGACCTTATAAAGGTGCTTTCGACAGCAACGGACAAGTACCGAGTACTGCCCCTGCCTATGGACATTTCATTACTAATAGTAGTGGTCAAGATTGGCGCGATATATCGAATAATAGCCTTTGGGGCGCTTCTAAAACGGGTGGCGACCCTTGTCCTGCCGGCTGGCGCGTGCCTACCAGGGGAGAGTGGGCAAGTATTATGAGCGGTGGTTCAACAGCCCTTACTATGAGCAATGGAAAAGCAAAAGGAACTTCAGGTAATACATGGACTTGGAAAAGCAGCACCGGAACGCGCGGTTATGCAATTTCGCCTGATGGCAATACTACTACGCTTTTCCTGCCTGCTGCAGGCGACCGCTACGGCAGCAACGACAACGGCACAATCGACATGGCTGGTACATATGGCTACTACTGGACTTCGGGTTCCGGAAAATACAGAGAAACCTCGTATGTACTGGACCTATCCGGCACTAAAGTGACCATCGACAATTCCTTCGTCCGTTCGTATGGTTTTAGTGTGAGATGTGTGGCGGAGTAGAATGAAAAACTTTTTATTGATACTGACATTCTTTTGGGCAATGGCGCAAGCTTCTTTTGCTCAAACGCTCAACCTCGACTTTCCGAAGTTAAGCGGCGATACCGCATGGATTTACTCCTTCGCGGGCAGCCGCGTGGATTCATTTAACGTTACGCTCAGCGATAAAGGCAAAGCCGGAATTGATTTTCCAAAAAAGGGCTATCGCGGTATGGCGTATCTTTATATTCCGCAAAAAGGCGGCGGCGAGTTCATCATTGCCGAGCCTGCGCTGCGCATCACCTGCCCCGACGAACAGTTCAACAGCGGTATGCTGCAATTTCCGCAGTCGGCAGAAAATGTTTACCTGCGCCGCATCTTCCAGCGCCGCGCCTACTTGCTTTCGCAGCAGGAATGGCTGAAAGCAGGCGAAATGTATGTTGAAAACAGGGAAGACAAAGTTTTTTCAACTTCGCTCAATACCTTATTAAAGGAAAACGAAAAAGCAATCCGCCAACTTGACGATAGCGTAAGGACTTCGCCGCTCTACGCCGCACGGTTTATGGAACTCATGCTATTTATGCAGCGTCTCTACGGTTCAGTCCGGAACCCCGCCGATACCGCACAACAAAAAGTCTTGCAAAACGAAGTGCAATATAAATTAGACATCAACGCGCTTTACACGAGCGGCAATCTCTGGACGGACGTGCATACCTATTATCCGGGCGTGTTTGTGGGCGCCAGCGGCGATTCCGTGCAGGAGGCTTACGCCGCTTCCATCGGCAAAACGATGATACGCCTGCAAGAGCCTGTACTGACGGCTTTTCTTTCCACAGCAGTAACAACCTGCGAGCGTACCAACCGGCAAAAAGCAGGAGAAATGCTTTTGCAGCATTTTTTAATGACGTACCCCACTTTGTCGATTACCGACCCGAAACTGAAACGTATCCTTGGCGCATACAGCATCAACACGGGCAGCCCTGCGCCGGCTCTTGTCGGCTTGGAAAAACCGTTGTCGCAAGCCGCTGTCCTGATTTTCTTCGACAGCGACTGCGACCACTGCCGCCACGAGTTGGATTGGCTCACCGAACATTTTGCCGAACTGACGGCAAAGGGCTATCGCATCATCAGTATTGCCGCCGACACAGAGGCAGACAACTATCGTCAGACGGCGGTTGTTTTCCCTTGGGATAAGGCAGACCGCTTGTGTGATTTCAAAGGTTTTGACGGTGCAAACTTCAAAAATTACGGCATCATCGGCACACCCACCATTTTCATTGTGGATAAAAACGGCGTGATAAGCGGAAAATATGCTAAAATGGATGAAGTCTTTGGGATGTGAAGTATATATCCATCATTTGTTTGGCAGCCTTAAAAGAGCTTATTTCAGAATCAAGCACTTGTTTTTCTTTGAAAGCGAGTGCTTTTTCTATTTCCGGCGATTGATAAAAGTGATTTTTCAGCTGCTCGTTTATACTTTCGTACATCCAGTATTTGGACTGTGAATTGCGGCGTTGCTCAAAATAACCGTTTTTCTTGGTAAAGTCGATATATTCGTCAATCATATCCCATATTTCGGTGATTTCCAGTTGGTAATAGCCGGAATAAGTCAGTACTTCGGGCGTCCGGCCGGAAGGCGGTAAAGGGAACAGATGCAATGCATTCCGGTATTGGGCAGCGGCCAGATTGGCCTTCTCGATGTTGTTTCCGTCGGCTTTATTGACGATGATTCCGTCCGCCATCTCCATGATGCCGCGTTTGATTCCTTGCAATTCGTCGCCTGTACCGGCCAACTGAATGAGCAGAAAGAAATCAACCATCGAATGGACAGCCGTTTCCGATTGTCCTACGCCGACAGTTTCCACAAAAATAGTGTCAAATCCGGCGGCTTCACACAAGATAATCGTTTCGCGGGTTTTGCGGGCAACACCACCCAAAGAGCCGGCCGAAGGAGACGGCCGGATGAAAGCCTTGGGTTCACGCGAAAGCTCCTCCATGCGCGTTTTATCGCCTAAAATACTTCCTTTGGAACGTTCGCTGCTCGGGTCGATTGCCAAAACAGCTAATTTTCGGTTTCGCTTGTTAATCAAATGTACCCCGAAAGCGTCTATTGATGTGCTTTTCCCGGCGCCGGGAACGCCGGTAATCCCGATTCGCACCGAATTACCCGAAAATGGCAAGCATTTTTCAATGACTTCCTGAGCAATTGTTTGGTGTTCGGTCTTTTGACTTTCCAACAAGGTTACAGCTTGACTTAGTACCGTGATGTTTCCTTTCCGGATTTCTTCCGTATATTCGGCAGGCGTGTAATCTCGACGTTTTTTTCTCTTCGCCAAATATGGATTGATAACGGGCGGTTGAACAATCCCCTTGTTCACGTTCAAACCGGTGTATTGAGGATCATTTTCAGGATGTTCTATAAAATTCATTATCAGGGATTGGCTGTTATTTTTACTTCAAATAACGGGTTTCTCGGATCGTCCGAAACAATCGAAAGGGTTGAAACTAAAGGGGATGTTATTTTGTTTTTGTCAACATTCACTTTTATTTCCGTAATTTCTCCTTTGTTGATTACAAAAACGGTTTTAGAAGGAACAACCCATGGACTGGATGATTGTATGTTTTTGATATTCAAAACACTATTTCCCGAATTGGATAATTTTAAAGTCCGGCTGGTTCCGGCAGTAAAATTGCCGAAATTAATTTCGGTAGTGTTTGTATTGAGTTTTCCGGCGTTATTCTTTTTGCTTGGGTCCCACTTGTCAAAATCATCTAAAATCAGCGCCGAATAAGGGAAAATTTGTTTCTTGCCATCTATATAAAAAACCAAATCGCCTTTTGCGTATCCATATTTTTCATACTCTTTTGCCAGAAAAGTAATTCCAATAACTGACTCTGTTTTAGGCTCAATGACCGGACTATAATCGATGGTGAGGAATTTAGGAGGAGTTATTTTTTGAGTTACCGGTTTATCGGAGTTGTTAAAAACTTCCAAACGAATGGTTTTTGTGTTGGAAATATCTAATTTGCCGAAATCCAATTCTTTACTCTTAAGCAGATAATTACCCAAAGCAACCGGATAAATTTCTTCGGGTTTTGGGGGGATAGGGGCGTTTGTTACTTCGCCGCTTATTTGCAACATAAACGGAGTAGTACTAAAGTTGGTATAAACCATAACTGATTTGAGGAAAGAACTACGTTGTCCCTTCGGATTATAAGAAACCGTAATCGTTCCCGACTTTTTCGGTTCAATAGGCATTCTTGTCCAGGAGGGAGTAGTGCATCCGCAAGATGCTTTAACATTGTTAATTAACAAAGGTTCATTTGAATTGTTCGTTAGAACAAAGTCAAAATTTACGCTTCCTTCTTTTTCAGAAATCAAGCCGAAATCATGTTTTTTCTCATTGAAAGTAACCTTTCCGTCTTCTTGTGCAAAAGAAAACCTCAAACTGATTGTAATACAAATTAATAAAAAAACAATTCTTTTCATAATAACTTATTATCTTAATTGATGTACAAAGATAAGAAATAAAATAAAATAAACAGATTTTTCTTTGTATCTAAATTGTTTTTAATGTGTTTACAGCCTTTTGGCAACTGTAAAAAACAAAAAATTATAAAAATTGTCACGTTGACTTTGCAATTTCAAAAAAAAATAGGATATTTGTACTCTCATTTTACAGGAAAAATGGAATCTCTATATAAAACGCATCAATATTTGCTCGAAAATATTCACACCTCAGTGAGGCGTCAGTTGATGGATGAGATTAATTGGGGCGACAGGTTAATAGGAATCAAAGGTTCTCGCGGAGTTGGGAAGACTTCATTTTTAATCGATTACGCGAAGGAAAATTTTCAATCGACCGACAGGCAATGTCTTTATGTGAATTTGAATAACTTTTATTTCACCGTAAAAAGCATCAGGGATTTTGCCAACGAGTTTCAAATGAAGGGCGGTAAAGTTTTGTTGATTGACCAGATTTTCAAATACCCGGAGTGGTGGACGGAATTGGCGTATTGTTATGAAAATTTTCCCCATTTAAAAATTGTTTTTACGGCATCTTCGGTTATTGATTTTGAAAACGACAATTATAATTTGGCGGATAAAGTTGCGGTTTATAATTTGCGAGGGTTCTCGTTCCGGGAATATCTTGGACAAGAAACGGGGTTTCAGTTCTCCTCTTACCGTTTGGAAGATATTTTGGAACGACATGTTGAAATTGCTATCGATATTTGTTCGAAAATCAGGCCTTTGGCTTATTTGGACAGTTATATGCAGCATGGTTTTTATCCTTTTTATCTTGAAAAGCGGAATTTTTCGGAAAATCTGCTGAAAACGATGAACATGATGTTGGAAGTAGATGTGCTTAGCGTCAATCAGATGGGGCAAAGTTATCTGCCGAAAATTCGGAAACTGTTCTATTTGTTGTCGTTACTGGCTCCGGGGAGCGTCAATATCAGCCGGTTGAGTCATGAAATTGAAATTTCGCGAGCGACGGTAATGAACTACATTAAATATCTGAAAGACGCCCGTTTGATAAATTTTTTGTATCCTGCGGAAGAAGTTTTTCCAAAAAAACCGGCGCAAGTGTATGTCCATAATCCGAATCTTGTACACATCAGCCGGCAGATAAACGGGCCGGATCAAACTTTGCGGGAGACTTTCTTTTACAACCAGATACATAAAGATTACAAAGTCAATCTCGGAGTCAAAAACAGCCAATTTCTAGTAGATTCCAAGTATCATTTCAATGTGGGGGACAAGATAAAGGGTAAATTTAATCCGGATGTGTATTATGCGATTGACGGTATCGAAACAGGGGAACGGAAGGTGATTCCGCTCTGGTTGTTTGGGTTTTTGTATTGAACGGAGATATACGATCACACAACACGCAATAGTTGTGTAACCGTTTTATAATAATTTTGAAAAGTATGCAAAATAAGAAAGTATTAGTGTTTCTGGCAAAGGCATTTGAGACAATGGAATTTTGTGTTTTTATAGATGTTCTTGGTTGGGCAAGAGTTGATTATGGACATAATTTGTTTGTTGATACTTGTGGTTTTACTGAAAAAGTCATAAGCACTTTTAATGTACCTGTAATAGTAGATAAAACCATTGGAGAAATAAACGTTGACGAATATGACGCCTTAGCAATACCCGGTGGATTTGGGGAATTTGGTTATTATGAAGACGCATACGACGAAAGATTCTTAGAATTAATTAAGGAATTTAATGCAAAAGGTAAAATTATTGCGACAGTTTGTTCCGGGGCATTCCCTTTAGGAAAAAGTGGCGTTCTTAAGAATCGGAAAGCAACTACTTATCACTTACAAAACGGCTATTGGCAAGAAAAGCTGAAAGAATTTGGAGTGAATGTTGTGAACGAACCAATCGTAGTTGATGGTAATATTATTACGTCTTATTGTCCGGCAACAGCTCCAAATGTCGCATTTGAATTATTAAAAATGCTGACCTCTGAAGAAGAAATGGCAGTAATAAAAAAAGCTATGGGATTTTAAGATGAATGTTAACAAATTTTTTAGAATAAAGAACGAACAATTTTTACATACATTATAATTTATAGATTATGGCTAAACAAAAAAAGTTTTTAACTTGCAACGTTAAAGTAAAAATATTTCATTGATAGATGGTAAAAAAGACTGATGTATGCTGGCAATGAAATATAATCTGTTTCTCGATGAATGTGGCGACCAGAATCTCGCAAATTTCAATCCCGATTTTCCGGTATTCACTCTGTGCGGCATCCTTATTTCCGAAAGCGATTACGCTGAAATAGAGAATCAAATTGCTACCATAAAAAGAAAATTTTGGAATACCGGTAAAATTATTTTACATTCGCGAGATATACGGAAATGTCAGAATGGTTTTGAAATCCTGTTCGACCTTGATGTAAAAAGGCAATTTTATCAGGACATAAACGCCGTGATGCAAAATAATTGCTATACAATCGTTGCTTGCAGCATTCTCAAAGATGCCTATATTCGCAAGTATGGACGACTTAGCGATGTTTATGGCTTGTCGCTTTCGTATATCATTGAGCGAATTGTTTTTGCATTGGATAGCTTCAAAGATAAAAATATTGAACTATCCGTCTATGCGGAAAGAAGGGGAAAAAAAGAAGATGCTTCGTTACTGAACTATTACAATGAAGTTTTGGACAGAGGTACTTATTTTGTTAATTCAATGCGGATAAAGAAATATTTTACGAGTTTTGAATTTCAGGATAAGAAAGCGAATCGGGCGGGATTACAACTTGCCGATTTGATTGCCTATCCGATTACGAGGTATATTTTGGATAAAGAGGCTGTTAATTTAGCATTTAATATTATCGAATCAAAAATTTACAAACAAAATGGTAAGCAACATGGACTTAAAATTTTCCCGTAAAAAAAAGAGTTACTAATGTAACCCTTTTCCGACTGGGGACTCCCCTGTCCAAATATTGTAGCCGCTTAAAACGGCAATATTTTCGAGACAAAGATAACGTTTTTTTTTGAATTAAACAATTAAAACAAGAGAAATATATTTTTTACAAACAACATAAATTATAGAAATTATGGCAAAACAAAAAAAGTTTTTAACTTGTGACGGAAATCAAGCCGCAGCACATATCGCGTATATGTTCAGCGAAACCGCTTCGATTTACCCCATCACACCGAGTTCCACGATGGCAGAGTACGTGGACGAATGGGCGGCAGCCGGAAGAAAAAATATCTTCGGCGAAACCGTTCGCGTGGACGAAATGCAATCGGAAGCAGGTGCTGCCGGTGCAATGCACGGCGCATTGCAAGCCGGAACGCTTTCTACGACTTTCACAGCTTCGCAAGGGCTGTTGTTGATGATTCCCAACATGTATAAGGTTGCCGGAGAATTACTTCCGGGCGTTTATCATGTTTCGGCTCGTGCGCTGGCGTCTCATGCGCTTTCTATTTTCGGCGACCACCAGGACGTGATGGCGGTTCGTCAAACGGGTTGCGCCTTGTTCGCAACAGGTTCCGTGCAGGAAGTGATGGACTTGGCGGCTGTGGCTCACTTGGCTGCGATTAAATCGCGTGTGCCGTTTGTGCATTTCTTCGACGGTTTCCGGACTTCGCACGAAATCCAGAAAATCGAACAGTTGGACAACGAAGATTTGGCTCCGTTAATCGACCAGAAAGCCTTGTCTGCTTTCCGTCAACGCGCTTTGAATCCCGATGCACCGGTGGCTCGCGGAACGGCTCAGAATCCCGACATTTATTTTCAAGCCCGTGAAGCTTCGAATGTGTATTACGATAAAGTAATCGGCATTGTAGAAGAATACGTTGACCAACTTTCAGCTCTCGTCGGTCGCAAATACGGTTTGTTCGATTATTACGGCGCACCTGATGCCGACCGCGTGATTATCGCGATGGGTTCTGTAACCGAAGCGATTAAAGAAACGATTGATTATCTGAATACCCAAGGCGAAAAAGTGGGATTGGTTTCTGTCCACCTGTATCGTCCGTTCTCGGCGAAACATTTCTTGGCGGCTGTGCCTAAAACCGCGAAACGCATTGCCGTTTTAGATCGCACCAAAGAACCGGGCGCAACCGGCGAACCTTTGTATTTAGACGTAAAAGACACTTTTTACACGGCTGATTTCAAACCGGTTATCGTTGGCGGTCGCTACGGTTTGTCGTCCAAAGACACGACTCCGGCTCAAATTCTTGCTGTATATGAGAACTTGGCATTGCCCATGCCGAAAAATGGTTTTACCATTGGAATTGTGGACGACGTTACTTTCACCTCGCTTCCGCAAAAAGAAGAATTGATTTTCGACTGTGGTCCTTACGAAGCCAAATTCTACGGTTTAGGAGCCGACGGAACGGTAGGAGCCAACAAAAATTCTATCAAGATTATCGGCGACAACACCGATAAATATTGTCAGGCGTATTTTGCTTACGATTCCAAGAAATCGGGCGGATTTACCGCTTCGCATTTGCGGTTTGGCGACAATCCCATTCGGAGTACCTATCTGGTTAATACACCGGATTTTGTGGCATGTCACGTGCAGGCTTATTTGCGTTTATACGATGTAACTAAAGGTTTGAAAAAGAACGGAACTTTCCTTTTGAATACTGTTTGGAACGAAGCGCAGGTAAAAGAAAATCTTCCCGACAATGTGAAGAAATACTTGGCAAAAAACAATATCAATTTCTATATCATTAATGCCACGGGTATTGCCGCGGAAATCGGTTTGGGCAATCGCACCAACACCATTTTGCAATCGGCTTTCTTTAAAATTACCGGCGTTGTTCCCTACGAATTGGCGGTGGAACAAATGAAGTACCTGATTAAAAAATCGTATGGCAAAAAAGGCGACGAAATTGTCAATAAAAACAATGCAGCCGTTGACCGCGGCGCCGATTACGTGAAGGTAGAAGTGCCTGCCGAATGGGCGAACATTCAGACAGAAGGTTTTGTTTCTCAAGGAATTGCCGGCGCGCCTGATTTTGTAAAGAAAGTAGTTTTCCCCGTCAATGCACAAACCGGCGACGACTTGCCTGTTTCGGCTTTTACCGGTCGCGAAGACGGTACTTGGGACCAGGGAACTGCGGCTTACGAAAAACGCGGCGTGGCTTCACACGTGCCGACTTGGATTCCCGAAAACTGTATTCAATGTAATCAATGTGCTTACGTTTGTCCTCACGCCGCTATCCGTCCGTTCGTGTTGGATGCCGAAGAACAAGCCAAAGCACCCGCAGGATATAACACTTTGAAAGCTGTCGGAAAACAATTTGATGGTATGCAATTCCGTATTCAAGTGAATGTTTTGGACTGTTTGGGTTGCGATAATTGCGCCGATGTTTGTCCGGGAAATAAACAGGGTAAAGCGCTGAAAATGGTGCCGATTGAAAAAGAATACGCCAACCAGGCCAATTGGGATTTCTCGGTAAAAGAAGTAAAAACCAAACAACATTTGGTGGATATACAATCGAACGTGAAAAATTCACAGTTTGCAACGCCGTTGTTTGAGTTCTCCGGCGCCTGTTCGGGTTGCGGTGAAACGCCTTATGTAAAATTGATTTCTCAATTGTTCGGCGACCACCAAATGATTGCCAACGCTACCGGATGTACGTCAATTTATTCAGGTTCAGCACCTTCCACTCCTTATACGAAAAACGAAGAAGGACACGGTCCGGCTTGGGCAAATTCCTTGTTTGAAGACAATGCCGAATACGGTTTGGGAATGAAAATCGGTACTGAAAAAATGCGCGAACGGGTGGTTGAAAAAACAAAAGCGTTGATGGAAATTCCCTGGACAAACGAAAAAATAAAAACTGCCGCTCAAAATTGGCTTGACAACAGGAATGACGGCGGTGCAGCAGGCAGAAAAGCCGCCGATGACTATGCCGCCATTCTTGAATGGGGAATTGCTACCATAGACGAACTGGTTCAACATTTTGCAGCAACGAGTTGCAACAACGACCCGAATATCAAAACATTAGATGATGTGATAAAGTATTTGGAAAATGCAGGTTCACAAGCAGCTGAAACGCTTGAATTAGTAAAACAAATTAAAGCGTCCGGTTCGGATACTTGCAATTGTCCCGCCTGTGCGTTGTGCAAGGAACTTTTGGAATTGAAAGCTTACTTCATGAAACGCAGCCAATGGATAATCGGCGGCGACGGCTGGGCTTACGATATCGGCTTCGGCGGATTAGACCACGTAATCGCTTCCGGTCAGAACGTGAATATCTTGGTGGTTGATACCGAAGTGTATTCCAACACCGGCGGACAATCGTCTAAATCCACTCCTGTGGGTGCAGTAGCCAAATTTGCCGCAGCCGGAAAACGGATTCGCAAGAAAGATTTGGGTATGATTGCAACGACTTACGGTTATGTGTATGTAGCGCAAATCGCGATGGGAGCCAATCAGGCGCAAACCCTGAAAGCCATTCGCGAAGCGGAAGCCTACGACGGACCTTCGTTGATTATCGCCTATTCGCCCTGTATCGCACATGGTTTGAAAGTCGGCATGGGCAAAGCGCAAGCCGAACAGAAATCAGCCGTAGAATGTGGATATTGGCATTTGTGGCGTTTCGACCCGCGTTTGGAAGCCGAAGGCAAGAACCCGTTCCAGTTGGATTCTAAAGAGCCGGATTGGACGAAGTTCCAAGATTTCTTGAAAGGCGAAGTGCGGTTTGCCTCGTTGTCGAAACAATATCCTGCTGAGGCAGCGGAATTGTTTGAAGTTACGCAGAAGAATGCCCAGTGGCGTTTGGATGGGTATAAGAGATTGGCGGCGCAAACGTTTTAATTCGTAGAATGTTGCACCGTAGGGGCGTTGCGCGCAACGCCCCTACATCGGAAACGCGCACCACACAACATCGAAACGCGCAACGCCCCTACATCGAAACACGCACCATTCCCATCGAATTCGGTAATAATGAATATTCAAAAACCATTGTGGAAATAAAATTCCGCAATGGTTTTTATTTTTTGTAAAACCTGTCAATATCCCAATTCGCAGGATTATTATTGATGTACTCTGCAATACACACATGGTCGTTGGTGTCGCGAATAATGTGTTCCCACAAATTGCGTTGCCATGAAAAATCGTAACCCGCAAGGCGAATGTTGCGCGTTACGGCGGATTTGAATGAACGTATTATTGCCGCCAATGAACCCGATTTTGGCGAAATATTTGACATATATTCATTTTTTTCGTAATCGGTTTGATGTGCGTATGGGCGAACGATTTGCGGTGTTCGTAGGGGCGTTGCGCGTAGGGGCGTTGCGCGCAACGCCCCTACATGCGACATTGCACAATTTTCAAATTTTTCATTGTTGATTTTTTCCGTTATTTCCAAAATCGCGTGGAAATGATTGGGCATAACAACAAATTCGTGTAATTTTACGTTTGGACGTAATTCAGCCGTTTTTAACCATCCATTCCGAACAATTTCTCCCGTTTCATTCAAAATCATTTCACTCTTGTCTATTTTGCCCAATAAACATTCTCTGTCTTGTACACAAACAGTTACAAAATACAAACCCTGTTGTGAATAATCGTAATCAGGTAAACGAATACTGCGCCGATGATGTATGTCAGGATGATACATAGTTAAAGTTTTAAGTTTTAGGCTGTAAAAATAACGCTTTTTCTTGAAAAATAAATAGATTTTCGAGAATAATGTGTTCAAATTCAGAATAAAGTTATATTTTTGCACTTTGATAAAATAAAAAATTTGCTTATGACATAAAATAAAGCGTAGTTAATACGCACATTATAAGACATATAAAATAGCGTTTTGCTATTCTTGCGGTTGAAAACTAGGAATCTTCAATTTTGTAGCGGGAATAAGTAATAAACGTTCACGGAAACGTGGGCTTTACTTATTTGCTACAAGGTTCTCCTAGTACCTCAACCGCGGATGATAAAGTCCACGGTTTTTTTATTTTAAAGGTCTGAAAATTCAACAACGGCAAAACCGTTACAATATATGAAACAGAATCGCAACTGTTCCTAAAAAATGCGAAGTGAAACTGTAAAAACACTCAAATCATACGCAGGAAAGAGCAGAAACTTTCTAAAAAACGGGCAAGGCATTCGCGAAGCCGAACAGAGCGGAAACAAAAATTAAATTTTCAAAAATAAAACCGATGGGTCGATGGAATATAACTGACACAAACGATAATGAAGAAATTCATGTTTATTTTAGTAGCAATGGTTTGTTTTGGGATTAGTGCCAATGCACAAACAAGGACGAAAATAGCTGATGGATTAACATTGGTTAGATATGGTAATACAGCGGTATTAGAAGATGATGTTAATCAAAGGACAATTAGATTGGAAGTTAAACAAAAGACAAACAGCACGGGTGCTGTTGTTTATGATTTTTTGTGTGGAAATAAATACACAAAAGATTTATCCAAACAAGCACTAAAAGATGGGATAACTATAGCATTAACAGCACTTGGAGGTTCTACAGGAGCTAGTGCTGCTGGATTAGGCGGTGTAGCTGGCGCAGCAGCAGGAGCATACATTGCAAGGTATGCAAATACTATTGCGATGAATCTTTATGATGATGCTTGTAATTATTTTAAATAAAAAAACTATGAAGAAGAAATATTTATTTTACGTATTGGTTCTTACTCTATTGTGTAGTTGCTCAAGCCATAAGTATTTAACAGATACTGTTTGGGTAAATGTTACACCTGTCGAGAAAGACGGAATAAAAGGCAATATTGTAACCAGTTTGTATTTCTGGGATAAAAACAAGGTTACTTTTTATAAAGCCGTAGAAAAAGATAGTATTGCTATTGTAAAACCTGTTATTGCAGCAGATGGAACTTATACCTGTAAAGGTAAATTAAAAAAAGGTGCTAAAATAACGGCGGATGTGGTAAATTTTGACAATACTCCTTTACTTTATAAAGGCATATTAACTACAGATGGAATGGTCTTGATTTCGCCTGACTCAATTATCAAAGGATATAGTATAATTAGTGACTTAACAATTAAATAAAAATAAAGATGAAAACAAAAATTATATTATGTGCTTTTTGTATGTTATTTTCTGGTAAAACCATTTTTGCCCAAGGATCTTTGAAAGATTTTTTCAACGCAGGCGTACAAATAGTTGGTGCGATACAAGAAGCAAAAAATAGTGGAACTGTTAAAGCCGTTAACAATTATGTAGCAGAACAAGAAACAGCATATCAGAGTGCAAGGGATAAAGGTTTTAATATTAGTAAAGCAGATTGGGATGCACAAACCATAGCAGACGGAAAAGAACGATATGGCAAAGACTTGGAACGCGTACAAGCGTGGGAAAATGCTTCCGGTACATTTAACAAGGCGGCTACGGTATCAGATAACTATTTTGATGATTACCAAGAAGCCACAGGAAAAGATGTAACTTCCAATAAAAATCCCGTAAAGCAATTTGTTTCTGACAATCTCAAGTATGTGCAACAATTTGTAGATGCAAAGGGAAATGCAGCTCTTCAATCTATGATTGTGTTAAGTTCAGTTGCTTCAAATGCGGATAAAGTTATTGTTCAAAGAAAATTGGAACAAATAGATACAGATAGGGAAAAGTATCCCGGCATTTATGATGATTTCGATATAGACGACAGGGGAACGATAACTTACAATCCGGCAAAACATGCAGAGAATATGCGGAATAAATATGCCTCTTTAGTATCAGAGCAACAAACTCAAGGAATTACTCAAGAAAAATTCGAGCAACAATATTGGGAATCACTTAATACTAAACTTGGGGCTATTTCTTTCAATGAATCAACTATAGATAATGTGGCAGAACTTCAAAAACAGCGAGCCGAACAAAAAGCCGCCGAAGAACGCAAAAATGCAATCGAAAAAGTTGCAACTGCAAAAATTGATGGCTATGCTTTTGATGAAACAGCATTATTGGACAGCCAAAAAACAACGCTTGACAATATTGCCGCCACCCTCAACAAATATTCTGATGTAAAAGTGCTTTTAATCGGTCATACCTGTGAGATTGGTTACAAAAATATCAACCTCAGAAAAGGATTGAAACGCACAGAAGCAGGCAAAGCATATTTGATTGAAAAAGGCGTTTCACAAGAGCGTATTTCTGTTGATAGCAAAGGCGAAACCAAGAATCTCGTTCCAAATACTTCGAGCGAAAATCGCAAACAAAATCGCAGAATTGAAGTTGTGATACAGTGAATTTCACGAATTCAATAATTTTTTAGACATTCCATATTTTAAAGATATGGAATGTCTAAAAACGCAATGGATTATCGGCGACGGCTGGGGTTACGATATCGGCTTCGGCGGCTCAGACCACGTAATCGCTTCCGGTCAAAACGTGAATATCTTGGTGGTTGACACCGAAGTATATTCCAACACCGGCGGACAATCGTCCAAATCCACTCCGGTCGGCGCCGTAGCCAAATTTGCCGCTGCCGGAAAACGGATTCGCAAGAAAGATTTGGGAATGATTGCCACGTTTCTGCGCTTTGCCATTAGACAATAAAGTTGTAATTTTGCCGGGAAATATAAAAAACTATGGAGTTCGATAAAAAAGGCATTGCATTAGGAAGCACAGCTGAAGATTTGAAAAGTAGAAAACGGTTTATAACTGATTTTTACGCAAATTGGATTATTGCTAATCCCACAAAACACATTTACAATAACTCTTTGAAAAGTTTTATTGAGGTGAAATTTTTGTCGATACAGGAAACGGCAAGCAAGGCTGCAATACGGTATAAATCTACATTATCTGTTGTTTATCTAACTGAAATTTTAGAAAAAGCCAAAACGGTTGGCACTCCGCAAGAGCCGAAAAAGGATAATGAAAAACAAAAGCGGTTTTCAAAAATCTACATAATGGAATATGAGAAAGCCAATTTCGGAAAAATAAAACTTACCGTAGGGGAATTGCGAGGTAGCGGTCAAAAAATACAATACTGCATAACAGCAATAGAAAACGACTAAACAACCCGCAACGATTCAGCAATAGTTATTTAGCCGTTATAAAACTTTTGCAAAGGTACAATAAGTTTTTGAACTGACAAAATATTTTTGAAACAATCAACGACGGTTGAGCTTACGATATCGGCTCCGGTGGGTGTGGTCGCCAAATTCGCCGCAGTAGGGGCGTTGCGCGCAACGCCCCTACGCCAAACCCGCCAAAATGTCAGTCCCAACTCATTGGCACTTTTTTTGCTAATCCTCTTACAAAAAAATATCTAAAACTAAATAAAAAGAAATATGAGTACACAAAAGCAAACCGGTCATATTGGCGTTACGACCGAAAACATTTTTCCGATTATCAAGAAGTTTCTGTACAGTGATCATGAAATATTCCTTCGTGAATTGGTATCTAATGCGGTGGATGCCACGCAAAAACTGAAAACATTGGCGTCTGTCGGAGAATTTAAAAGCGAGTTAGGTGATTTGACAGTCCGCATCAGCGTGGACGAAAAGAAGAAAATATTGAAAATTTCTGACCACGGTATCGGTATGACTACCGACGAAATCGACAAATACATCAACCAGATTGCTTTTTCAAGCGCTAACGATTTCTTAGACAAATACAAAAAAGATGCCAATTCGATTATCGGCCATTTTGGTTTGGGCTTTTATTCGGCTTTCATGGTATCAAAAAAAGTGGAAATTATTACTAAATCGTGGAAAGACGATGCGCCCGCCATGAAATGGGAATGTGACGGTTCACCCGAATACGTGATGTCCGAAACGAAAAAAGAAGATCGCGGAACCGACATTATCCTTTATCTCGACGACGAAAGTAAAGAATTTCTCGAAAAATCAAAAATTGAATCCTTATTGAAAAAATACTGCCGTTTCCTCCCCATTCCCATCGTTTTCGGGAAAAAATCAGAATGGAAAGACGGCAAATCGGTCGAAACAGACGAAGACAACATCATCAACAATTCCAACCCGGCCTGGACGCGCAAACCGGCCGAACTAACCGATGATGATTACATTAAATTCTACAAAGAACTTTATCCGTTCAGCGACGATCCTTTGTTCTGGATTCACCTCAACGTGGATTATCCTTTCAACCTGACGGGAATCCTATACTTCCCGAAAGTGAAAAACGGAATTGATCTGCAAAAAAATAAAATACAATTATACAGCAACCAGGTATATGTAACAGATTCTGTGGAAGGGATTGTACCTGAGTTTCTTACCTTATTGCATGGCGTGATGGATTCTCCCGATATTCCCTTGAACGTTTCCCGCTCCTATTTGCAAAGCGACAGCAATGTGAAAAAAATTTCCACTTACATCACAAAAAAAGTGGCAGACCGTCTGGACGAAATTTTCAAAAACGATCGTCCGCAATTTGAAGAAAAATGGGATAGTTTGAAGATTTTCATCGAATATGGAATTATCTCCGAAGAAAAATTCTACGAAAGAGCGTCCAAATTTGTATTAGTCAAGGATGTAGAAAATAAATTCTATACTTTGGATGAATACAAAACCTTGATTGAAGCCAATCAAACCGACAAAGAAGGAAACTTGATTTACTTATACACAACCAATAAAGATGAACAATATGCCTATATTTCTGAAGCCAAAGACAAAGCCTACGACGTGTTGGTGATGGATGGCCAATTAGACGTACATTTTGTAAATAAATTGGAACAACAGTTTAATCAATCGCATTTTGTTCGCGTGGACAGCGATGTAATCGACAATTTGATCAAGAAAAGCGACGGTCAGGAAGTCAAATTGACCGACGAGGAACGCAATGCTTTGATCGAACTTTTCAAATCGTCCATTCCACCGATTGAAAAAACCGATTTCATCGTTGGATTCGAACATTTGGGCGAAAAAGGTAATCCCGTGACGATCACCCAAAACGAATTCATGCGCCGCATGAAAGAAATGGCGGAAATGCAAGGCGGAATGAGCTTTTACGGCGATATGCCCCTCTCTTACAGCATGACGGTTAATCTGGATTATCCGTTGGTCAAACAAGTTGTGGCCAACAAGGAAAATTCAAAAGACACCATCGGCCAAATGGTTGATTTGGCGCTATTAACCAATGGCTTACTAAAAGGAGAAGCCTTGAACAAATTCGTTAAACGAAGTTTAGAAATGATACACCTGTAATATAAGTAGAGCGGCTGTCTAAAAAGTCCAGTTTCGTCCTCGCAATGACGTGCAAAACGCCCTTTTTAGACAGCCGCTTTTTTTATGCCATAACCTAATGACATAAATTGCTTTTCAATGACTCCTTCAATGCTTCTCTTTCAGCAACCCGCTCTTTCTGAATCTCTAAAAAAGCATTTATCACAGTCGTTTCCTTATCCGTCAAATCGACTAACCGTGTTTTTCTCATTGCCGACTGAAACACTGCGGGAGATACTTTAGCCCGCTCACATGCTCTCTTTATATCACCATAATGATGATTTTTATTCCTCCTATTCCTTACAAGTTCTAACTCGTCCATAATTTTTTAAATTTTTCACTATTATAGTTGATTTAATTAATTTTTTTATCTAACTTTGAGGCAAACATTGTAGTGTAATTACATTGCATTTATAATGCAATTTCATTGCAATGTAATTGCGCTTTATTTGCAAGAAAGTTATACAACATTTGCAAATGTATAACATTTTTACTTAATATTAGCACAAATACATCACATTTTTTGTGCATAAAACTTAAAAATATATTTATATGTCTGATTTACAAAAAAATACAGTTGAAAGAATTTTAAAAGAACAGAAAAAGACCAAGCGGGAATTGGCCGGTTTTTTAAATATCAAGGAAAATAGTATAAACCGGACTTTAAAAAATCCCAATATCTCAATTCGTAAACTGGAAAAAATTGCCGAATTTCTTGATGTCGAAGTGCCGGAATTGATTTTTGACAAAAGAGCAGTCAGAGAACCCCAAACCGAATTTAAAAACTCGGATTCGAAAAATAAAGAAAATGAAATGACTATCACCAATCTATCCGAAGCTTTAAGCCGAAGTACCAAAACCATAGAAATTCTGGTAAAAATTATTGCTGACAATCAGCTTGTAAGCAATTCAAATTCCTGAATATGAAACATATTGTTTTTTTGACCGGAGCAGGCATGAGCGCCGAAAGCGGAATAAGCACTTTTCGAGATTCCGACGGATTATGGGAAAATTACGACGTTATGAAAGTCGCAAGCATTGAAGGTTGGTATGAAAACCCCGATTTGATACTGAAGTTTTATAACGAAAGACGTGTACAATTGGACAAAGTAGAACCGAACGAAGGTCACAAAATCATAGCTTCATTAGAAAAAGATTTTAAAATATCGGTTATCACGCAGAATGTTGACAATCTGCACGAAAGAGCCGGCAGTACGGAAGTCATTCATTTACACGGCGAATTGACAAAAGCCTGCAACGAAAGCAAAACAAGAGTTTACGACATTGGAACTAAGCCCATCAATCCGGGAGATAAAGCCGAAGATGGCTCTCGACTCAGACCGTTCATTGTATGGTTCGGAGAAGCTGTACCGATGATCGAAAAAGCCGCCGAACTCGTTTCGAAAGCCGATATTGTGGTAATTATCGGAACTTCCATGCAAGTATATCCCGCGGCCGGACTGATACACTATGCCCAAAGAAGCATCCCCGTTTATCTGATTGATCCGAAAAATGTAAATGCTCCGTCCAATGTGATTATTATTCAAGATAAAGCGAGTACCGGTATGGCTTTGTTGAAAGAAAAAATATCGTTACCTTTGTAGCTCAAATAAAGGATATACGTATGACAGATTCAAAAAAACCCCTTATTTTAATAACCAATGATGATGGGGTTAACGCTTTAGGAATTAGCAAATTAATAGAATCCATAGCCCCTTTGGGAAAAGTAGTGGTTGTAGCTCCCGACAGTCCCCGTTCCGGTATGTCGAGCGCTATTTCGTGTATAAATCCGATTCGGGTTTCATTACTGAAAAATGAGGATGATTTGAAGATTTATTCTTGTACGGGTACGCCGGTTGATTGCGTTAAAATAGGAATTGACAGACTGTTAGACCGCAAACCCGACTTGCTTGTTTCGGGAATCAATCACGGATCCAATGCAGCGGTTGCCGTCATTTATTCGGGAACCGTAGGCGCTGCTCTTGAAGGATGTATTATTGGCGTTCCGTCGCTTGCCGTTTCTTTGACCGATCATTCTCCCCGCGCCGATTTCAGCGAGGCTGCCCGAATCGGTAAATCCGTAGCGGAAAAAGTGCTTCAAAACGGGCTTCCCAAGGGTATTTGCCTGAATTTGAACGTTCCGAATATTCCAAAGGTAAAAGGGTTAAAAGTCAGTTCACAGACACCGGGTTATTGGACGAAAGAATTTGAAGAAATGAAAGATCCTTCGGGAAGAGGCGTTTATTGGCTGACCGGCGAATTTTTCAATCAAGATCCCGATAATGTGAATAATGATGAATGGGCGCTTGCGAATGGTTATGCGGCCCTCGTGCCTTTACAGATTGACATGACAGCGCATGATTTCATGGGAAAAATGAAGGTTTGGGAAGAATAATGTCCGGTTTTAAAAGTTTTTTTCTTAAAAACCTTGTTTATTTAGTTTATTCACGTATCTTTGTGTTCACATTTGAGTTCTTTACGACAGTTTTTTATGCCATTTATCGAGTTCCTTTATTCGTTTTTTGTAATATAAGCCTGTGTTAATCCTCAATTGATTAATTATTTATTATTATTTCACAATTATTTTTTATTTTAAAATGAACATTTTTATTGCAGGTTTGAGTTTCAAGGTAAACGATTCCGATTTAGCAAGTCTTTTTGAAGAGTATGGAACAGTTATTTCAGCTAAAGTTATTACTGACCGTCAATCCGGCCGTTCCAAAGGTTACGGGTTTGTGGAAATCGATGACGAAGCAGCAACAAAAGCAATCGCCGAATTAAATGGCGCTGAATACGACGGACGCACTATTTCGGTTTCAGAAGCAAAACCTCGGGAAGAACGCCCCAGAAGGGAATTTAACGGAAACCGTGGTGGTGGAGGCTATTCGAGGAATAGATATTGAATTAGTCCTTTAGCAAAAGAATAAACCCCGGTGAATGTTTTCGCCGGGGTTTTTTATTCTCTTAATACTCATCTTCGTTGAAGAAAAAATCCTCCTTAGTAGGATAGTCAGACCAAATATCTTCAATTGATTCATAAACTTCCCCTTCATCTTCCATATCCTGAAGATTTTCAATAACCTCCTGCGGAGCGCCCGACCGAAGCGCATAATCAATCAACTCATCCTTGGTTGCAGGCCATGGTGCATCTTCTAATTTCGAAGCCAATTCTAAAGTCCAATACATATAAACAATAATAAATATTATACAATTAACTTACTTGCGCAAATTTTCCGCAAAAGTATAAATATTTCTTTTATTTACAAGGGTTTTCCCAAATAATTTCTCCACTATTTTTCAAATAATTTTGTTTTCGGGACAAAAGGAAGAAATAATCGGATAAACGGTTGACATATTGTAAGGCATTCTCATTCATTTTGTCAATTTCTGTGATTTTAAAGATATTTCTTTCCGCTCGGCGGCAAACCGTACGGCAAACGTGTGCTAAAGCGTTGCTTTTACAACCTCCGGGTAATATGAAATGTTTTAACGGAGGCAAAATTGTATCTATTCCGTCCATTTCCAATTCAATTTCTTTCACATTTTCTTCGGAAACAGGACAGGTCATGGTACCTGCTTCCGAAGCCAGGTAACTCCCCAAGGAGAACAAGTTATATTGAATCCGCAGGAGGAATTTGCGGTCGTGTTCGTTGTCAATTTCTTCCAACAGACAGGCGATGAACGTATTCAATTCATCAACAGTGCCGTATGCTTCAATTCGCGGACTCGCTTTTGAAACTCTTTCTCCGCCAACCAAAGAGGTGAATCCGCCGTCGCCTTTTTTCGTATAGATTTTGCTTTTTGCCATAATCAAAATAGTTTTTATAGTGTTGATTGTGTAATTTTTTGTCAAAGAAAACGATTCCCAAAGCAAACAAGTCAATGGTCACCCTCGTTTCGGGATAATTCTTTATTTTTTCCCATAATTCTTTCATCGCTTTGCTTTTGGAGATTCCGTCGATGATCAGGATGGATTTTTCTCCAATAAAACAGTGGGATAGTTCGAGGGCTTCAAGCGTTTTTCCCGGATTTCCCAATTGATTGATAAAAATCAGGTCAAACGACGATACGAAAGCTTTTAGTTTTTCCAAATTTTCAGCGTAATTGCCCTCCATAAAGTGAAGATTTTCCAATCGTTGCTGTCCGGCAAATTTTTTTACAGCTTCCAATAATCCGGAATTTTCTTCCAATGCATAACATGAACAATTTTTGCGGGACGCCATTGATAAATACAGGCTCAAAATCCCCGTATAAGCTCTTATTTGCAGAACAGTACGGCATTTGAAAAAATGTACGGTCCGGAACAGCAAAGCGCCGTAATTTTTATGTTGGGTTTCCTTGCGAAAAGATAATCTTTTGCGAAATTGCTCAATCTCATCAAAAATATAGTAAGGCGCCTTTTCCTCTATCACTTTAGTAATCAGATTGTAAGTGAACGGGGAATGAATTCCGAAACCTTTGCGGTAGCGGAGTTTCCGGTATAATTTGATTTGGGTGGCGAATTTCATGTGTAATTAATTTGTTTTTTTATGGAACCGCGAAGAGCGCTGCTTAGTCAGGTTAGCTCTCTAACGAGCGCTCAAACAGTTTCAGCATCTGAGCGTTCTGCGCTTCAATGGTGAGATCGGAATTGTCAATGACTATGGCATCACCGGCTTGGCGCAAAGGGCCGTCTTTTCGCGTAGTATCGATGAAATCGCGTTTCGCCAGGTTTTGAAGGACTTCCTCGAATGAAACATTTTCCCCTTTGACCGCTAATTCCGCCAAACGGCGTTGCGCCCGGACTTCCGGCCTCGCCGTAACAAAAATTTTCAATTCGGCATCCGGAAAAACAATTGTTCCGATGTCCCTCCCATCCATCACAATACCTTTGCCTTTACCCATTTCCTGTTGTTGCTTCACCAAAGCTTCCCGGACAAAACCGACTGCGGCAACCGGACTAACTTTATCGGCAACTTCCATGCTGCGGATTTCTTTTTCGACATTTTCACCGTTCAGGTAAGTATCTGATTTTCCAGTGGTTTCATTTTGACGAAAATCAATATGGATTCGATTGATACATTCTTTCAGGGCCGGTTCGTTGGGATAATCACCTTCAAACAGGTTGTTTCTAAGGGCGTACAAAGTCACGGCACGATACATGGCGCCACTGTCTATATAGTTGTATTTCACTATTTTGGCTAAATCTTTAGCCATCGTGCTTTTTCCGCACGAAGAATATCCGTCAATAGCAATTGTTATTTTTTTCATAATTTCATTTCCGCTAATGAAGTAGAAACACTAAGCATAACCGAAGTCGCAGCCGGATGGTATTTGGCAACGGAACAGCCAATGCTAAAGGATTTTACCTTCAATCCGGCGCCGATGGAAAATGCCGCCCATTTATTTCCGTTGCTGCTGTCATTCATCGTCAAACTCATGTCGGATCCGCGTTTGGCATTGTATCCCACGCCAATCCAAAAATTTTCCGTGGGAAGGACTTCAACCCCAACAACAAGATGTTTAAACAAGTTTTTTGAAAAGGAATCTTTTTCTCCTTGCAAATCATAAGATTTCCATTGGTTCAAATAAACGCCTGTGATAGAATAACGAATCGGCGCATGACCTAATCTTTGGCTGAAACCCAATTGGATATCCCAAGGCAAATTGAGCAATTCTTCGTCATACGCTTTGACTTGCCGGCCTAAATTCTTACCAACCAAACCGATGGAAAAGTCTTTATCCCGGTTGTAATAACTGATTCCCAAATCAACACCCAAGCCGATGGCCGTATTGTTCCAATAATTGGAATACACGAATTTAGCCGTAATCCCGCCTCGGAGGGTTTCCGTCAGATCGCTGGAAAAGAAAATATTACCGCAAATATCGCTGGCGCTCAAATCGCCCAGAATCTCGTCGTCTTTCGTTGTTTCCAACATATTACCGTAACTGGAATAATTGACGCCGATTCCCCAAGCGCTTCTTTCCTTGAAAGCTTTCGCAAAGGTTACACTTCCTAATTTAACATCTCCTACGTATGATAAATAGTTTACATTTAATGTTTTATCCATTTCCTGACCAAGAAAACCCGGATTTTGGTAAATCAACGAAAGGTCATTTTCAACGATGGAAATATTGGTTCCGCCCAAAGCCGCTGCACGCGCCGAACCCGGCAAAAGCAGATAGGTGAAAGCCGTATTTCCTTCTTGAGCGCAGACCCAAAAGTTACTTAAAACCAGAAAATATAGAATAAATATTTTTCGCATTGTGTTAAAAAGTTCTCGCAAAAATAAGATTTTTACAGTAATACAAACGTATAAAACAAGAAAAAAGTATCTTTGTATCTATATTTGAGTACATGGAAGCGAAAAAAACACCGGAAGCCGATTTGGAAAATAAACGAATCCTCTTTTTCTTGATGGGATTTGCAGTTGTTTTATCTGCTTTTTACGTGCTAATGGAATGGAAAAGTAATGCTCCGGAATCCGCTTATTATCCGGAAATATTGGTTCCTGCATTTATTGAAAAAGAATTTGATGAAAATACCCAACCGGTTGAGGATAGACAAATGGTTGAACAACCCATAATTGAACCGGAAAAAAAAGAGCAAGAACATACGGTTTATGAAGGATATCAGGTGGTGGAAAAAATTTCACCCGAAGAAGAAGCAAAGCAGGATTCAATTCATAATAAACAAATTCCGAACTTTGAAGCGGAAAGTATAAAGGATGAAGAATTCATTCAAACCCCAAAAACGGATCTGAAAGAGGGTGAAGTTGATACAGAAGCTGAAGTAATGCCTCAATTTCCCGGAGGAAATGTAGAATTAATCAAGTTCATTTACAGTCACATTCAATATCCGCAGGCGGCTTTGACGCAACGCATCCAAGGGCGGGTTTGGTGTTCTTTTATCGTCAATCAGGATGGAGCGATTTCGGATGTTGCTCTGGAACAAGGAGTTTATGTTTTTTTGGACGAAGAAGCCGTCCGGGTTTTAAAAACAATGCCGCCTTGGATTTCGGGAAAAACGCAAGGAAAAAACGTCAGAGTGAAAGTTTATTTACCTATTGTATTCAAAATTTAATGATTTTTTTTTGGATTGCTTCGGGCTTCGCCCTTGCAATGACGGGTACGATAATTTAGCCTCACTGCGACATTGCGAGGGCGAAGCCCGAAGCAATCCGGAATAATTTTCATTTGTCGATGGAAATATAAAAAATTTCACGTAATTTTGTAAATTCATAATGGAAAAATATGTTAAGTCTTCAAGACAGTTTAGATATTATAAACCGGGAAATCCAAGCGATTCAGTACCCCAAAAATCCGGCCGGATTGTATGAGCCGATTGCTTATTTGTTGGCTTTGAAAGGGAAAAAAATTCGTCCGGCTTTTACGCTGTTAGCTTGTAATTTGTATCGGGATGAGGTTGACGCCGCCATTCGTCCGGCTTTGGCCTGGGAAATTTTTCACAATTTCACGCTCATGCACGACGACGTAATGGACAGGGCGGATTTGCGGAGAGGTCAACCGACGGTTCACAAAAAGTGGAACGAAAATGTAGCGATTCTTTCGGGAGACGCCATGTTGATTCTTTCTTATATTTTTATGACAGAATCTGTTACGGAAAACTTAAAGCCGCTTTTGAATCTGTTTTCTCAAACGGCTACCGAAATTTGCGAAGGTCAACAATACGATATGGAATTTGAGCAACGACCGGATGTTTCCGAACAGGAATATATCGAAATGATTCGTCTGAAAACGGCTGTCATGCTCGGCGCCAGTCTTAAAAGCGGAGCAATTATCGGCGGCGCTGACGAAAAGGATGCACAAAACATATATGATTTCGGGCTTAATCTGGGCATCGCTTTCCAAATAAAAGACGATCTATTGGACGTTTACGGAAATCCCGATGTTTTCGGAAAAAAAACAGGTGGAGATATTTTATGTAACAAAAAAACCTATCTGTTGATTAATGCCTTGAACAGAGCGGATAAAACGGATAAAGCAAAACTTCTCAAGTGGCTTGAGTGCGGTGATAAACCCCGGAAAAAAATTATTGCAGTACGCAATTTATATGATCAATTGGCTGTTCCCGAAAAAGCCAATGAAGCGATCCTGTTTTTTTATGAAAAGGCTTTGACGGCCTTTCAAGCAGTTTTGGTAGATGAAGACAGGAAAAGAATATTAAAAAATATTGCTAAAAATTTAATGGAAAGAGAATTTTAACGGTTTAAATTATGTATTTAAAAAGGGTCCCTGAAACAGACGACGGCAAAATAAGAACGCTCCAGGCGGCAGTTGACCGTCAAGAAATAAATGGTGATCAAGAAATTATATTATCAACAGAAGAAGTTGAAGAATTGCGCCTTTTTATCATTTCTTACGAAGGCGCACGGTTTGTTTTAAAGCAGGCCATTAAGGATTCGACCAAATCGCAAACGGAATATGGCGAACTGATTAAGAATGCCCAAATGTACGTTTCCCATTTCATTCAGGTTTTGCAATTTACCGTTATCCGTAATGAAATAAAACCTGAAGCTTTAAGCGATTACGGATTCGAAAGCGGAAAAGAACTGGAATTACCCGATTTATCGACGGAAGAAGCAATCATTTATTGGGGCGAAAAAATCATACAAGGAGAGACCAAGCGTATGTCTCGCGGCGGCTATCCTTTATATAATCCTGCAATTGCCAAGGTAAAAGTACATTACGAATTATTTCTGGATATTGTTCACAGTGCCAAAATCTATAAACAGAACGTGATTCGCCAACAAGCCGTTTTATATGAAATGCAGAAAAAAGCGGAAAGTATGATCCGGAATATTTGGTCGAGAGTGGAAGAAAAATACGGAAATTTACCGCTTCAGAAATTATCGGAAGTTTACCAGTCTTACAAAATTAATTATCATTACCAGAAAGAACTGTTTTAGATGTATTTCATTGATACGCATACACATATATTTTCAGAAGAATTTGATTCCGATATTCGTGAAGTTGTTCAAAGAGCCGGAGAAGCCGGCGTAAACCGGTTTTATCTTCCCAATATTGATGTAGAATCCATTGACCGTTTGCACGCTTTGAGCGACCGGTATCCCGATTTGTGTTATCCGATGATGGGTTTACATCCGACGAGTGTAGGAGCGGATTTCCGGAAAGATTTGGCAATCATCGAAAGTTGGTTCGAAAAACGGAAATACATAGCGATCGGGGAAATCGGTTTGGATTTGTATTGGGATAAAACTTTTCTGAAAGAACAAGTTGATGCATTTGAAACTCAGCTGCAATGGAGTATTGAGCGGAATTTACCGGTTGCCATTCACACCCGTGAGGCGTTTCCGGAAGTTTTTGAGAGCATTCATAAAGTCGGTGCGGAAAAATTGCGGGGCGTTTTTCACAGTTTCAGCGGTTCTCGTGAAGAGTTGGAAGAAATCGTTCGTTTGCAGAACTTTATGATTGGTATCAACGGAATTGTCACCTATAAAAATGCAAAATTCAGGGATTATTTGCCTTTACTTCCGATAGAACGGGTTCTTTTGGAGACAGATGCTCCTTACCTTTCCCCGGTTCCACACAGGGGAAAACGAAACGAGCCGGCCTATTTGCCGGTCATTGGCGGAAAATTGGCGGAAATTTATGAACTTCCTTTGGAAATCGTTGCTGAGGAGACTACGGGGAATGCCCGGCGGTTGTTCGGCAATTAATCTATCTATAAAATAAAGACAAAAGGTTGCCGAAATCACTTCGTCAACCTTCCTAATTGAATTACTAACCCTTAACTATAACTAATGAAATAACACTCTTTGAAAATTAAGAGTGAATTTAAGCAAAAAGGTTTAAACCAAAAATAAAAAATTTTATGTTTTTTATTAGATAATTTTTCAAATTATTGATTTCCAATCGAATAAAATATAAAAAAAAATCTTATTTAAACAAATTCAAAATAATTACAAAAAACAATTGTTTTTTCGCAGGAATTAGCGACCTTTGTTCAAAAATTGAGCAGAAGTAAATGAAACTTTCCGATTTAAAACCGGGGCAAAGCGGGATTATTATCAAAGTGACGGGGCGGGGAGCTTTCCGCCGGCGGATTATAGAAATGGGGTTTGTGAAAGGGAAAAAAGCAGAGATGCTTACCAAAGCGCCTTTGAAAGATCCAACTGTTTACAAGGTAATGGATTATGAGGTTTCTCTGCGAAAAAGCGAAGCCGAATTGATCGAAATTTTCACAGGCGAAGAAATTCAACCATCCAACGAATCCGAAAAATTTCCTTTGATACTCAACGAAGATAAATTGCTTTCATTAGCCAACGAACAAAGTAAAGTCATCAATGTAGCCTTAGTCGGAAATCCCAATTCCGGAAAAACTTCGCTTTTCAATATTGCTTCGGGTACGCACGAACGAGTCGGAAATTACAGCGGTGTAACCGTGGATGCCAAAGAAGGTAAATTCAAGTACAAAGGCTACACGTTCAATTTGGTTGATTTGCCGGGAACTTATTCCTTATCAGCCTATTCGCCCGAAGAACTTTATGTCCGGAAACAAATATTTGAAGGTACGCCCGATATTATTATCAATGTGGTGTCGGCTTCCAACTTGGAAAGAAATCTTTATCTGACTACACAACTTATCGACATGGATGCGACGGCGGTAATGGCCTTGAACATGTACGACGAATTAGAGAAATCGGGCGCTAAACTCGATTATCAATCTTTGGCGGAAATGATTGGTTATCCGATTGTTCCTACGGTTGCCAAATCAGGGAAAGGAATCCCCGAACTTTTTGACCAGGTGATCGAGGTATATGAACGCCGGAGTCCGATTGCCCGCCATATCCACATCAATTACGGCGAAGAAATCGAAACCGGAATCAAACATGTCAAAAAATTGCTGAAAGAAAAAACCCAGCTCGGAATTGATACTTCCCGCCGTTATCTCAGTATCCTTCTGCTTGAAGGGGATAAAGTAGGCGAACAAATGGTTGCAAAATTTTCCGGAGCCAAACAAATTCTCAAGGAAAGGGATATTCACGCCCAATACATTCGCGACGATTTCAGGGAAGATGTCGAAACGGCTTTTACCGATGCGCGTTACGGATTCATCGACGGCGCTTTGCAGCAGACTTTCAAAGTTGGTAAACAAGATTCTCTGAAAATCACGCATCGAATTGACAAGGTCGTGACCAACAAGATATTGGGGTTCCCGCTTTTTTTCCTGTTCATGTTTGTGATGTTTGAAGGAACTTTTTTCCTCGGCAAATATCCGATGCAATGGATTGAGTGGTTAGTAGCGGTTTTTGGAAATTTTATCGACGGACGGATGTCCGAAGGTCCGCTTAAAAGCCTGTTGATTGACGGGATTATTGGAGGCGTCGGATCCGTCATTGTTTTTCTGCCTAACATTGTGATTCTGTACCTGTTTATTTCTTTTATGGAAGATACCGGCTACATGGCGAGGGCGGCTTTTATCATGGATAAATTCATGCAGAAAATGGGTTTACATGGAAAATCGTTTATTCCGTTAGTGATGGGTTTCGGTTGCAATGTGCCTGCCATCATGAGCACCCGGATTATCGAAAGCCGGAATACCCGCCTGATTACCATATTGGTCAATTCGTTGATGTCCTGTTCGGCGCGGCTACCGGTTTATCTTTTGCTGGTTGGCGCTTTCTTCCCGAAAAACGGTGGGTTAGTACTTTTCGGATTGTACATTACCGGGATTATACTGGCTATTATTATGTCGCGCATATTCAAAAAGTTTTTGGTAAAAGGGGAAGATTTACCTTTTGTGATGGAATTGCCGCCTTACCGTATGCCGACACTGAAAGCCATGAATCGTCACGGATGGGACAAAACGTCCCAATACCTGAAAAAAATGGGAGGCGTTATTTTAGTGGCATCCATTATCGTTTGGTTTCTGGAATATTTTCCGCAAGGTGTGGGCAAGGAAAATTCCTATATCGGGAAAATCGGTCATTTTATCGAGCCGGCCGTAAAACCTTTGGGATTTGACTGGAAAATCGGGACGAGTCTGGTTTCCGGAATGGCGGCTAAAGAAATAATTGTCAGCACCTTAGGAGTAATTTATACCGGTGATGGCGAAAATGATATGCTTTTGAAAGAACGGTTGCAGGCAGAACAGGCTTCCGATGGCAGTTTGGTTTTTACGCCTTTGGTTGCGACCAGCCTCCTGCTGTTTGTCTTGATTTATTTTCCTTGTATAGCCACGATTGCGGCCATTAAAAACGAATCAGGTTCGTGGAAATGGGCTTTGTTTGTGATTTTTTACACGACGGCTTTGGCTTGGTTGGTGAGTTTTGGGGTTTATCAGGTTGGGTCAATGTTGGGATTGTAGTTAGCTTTTGGGTAGTGTGGTCTTATGAACACGATTTGTATGCCGGCGAATGGCAGATATGATTTCTCAAATGGATAATATAGTCGTTCGGTTAAAGGTATTTTACCGTTCCTTTTGGTTGCATATTTGGAATTTTTACCGTTCTTTTAGGTATGATTTTTAATAATTTTACCGTTCCTTTTGGAAAGAACAAAATATTATCCTACCTTTACAGCGCAAAAAATGGTCGTTTAATTTATTAATTGAAAACGGATTATATCATGTTTCAGAGAACGATAATGGAGCATTTGCGTCGATGGAGCGAAAGCAACGATAGAAAGCCGTTGATTTTGCGTGGCGCACGCCAAGTGGGTAAGACAACTTTGGTAGAAGAATTTGCCAAGAAATATGACGTTTTCCTGCATTTAAACTTGGAAAATCCCGGCGATCGCAGGTTGTTTGAAGACAATGGTGATGTTCATGCATTGATTGATGCTATTTTTTTCTATAAAGACCGGCAAAAAACGAAAAAATCGGTTTTACTGTTTATCGACGAGATCCAGTTTTCAAAACCGGCAGTGGCTATTTTGCGATATTTTTACGAAGAGGCAAACTATATCCACGTCATCGTGGCAGGTTCGTTGCTCGAAACAGTCATTGATGTACGTAAAATTTCCTTTCCCGTTGGGCGTGTGCAATATTTGGCGATTCGTCCCTGTTCGTTTTTGGAATTTTTAAACGGAATCGGTGAACAGTTTAAAACGGATGTGGTGAAAAATTTGAATGCCCATTATGTTCATGAGCAAATAATGAAACTGTTCAACGATTATGTTTTAGTGGGCGGGATGCCGGCTGCCGTAGCCAAGTTTGCCGAAAATCGCGATATTTTGGCAGTGAAAGAGGTATATGACTCGCTTTTAGTATCATACCAAGATGATGTTGAAAAATATACTGCCAATAATACGCTTGTCAAAATTATACGGATAATCCTTGAAATCGGTTGGCAAAGCGCAGGAGAAGCCATTACTTTTGAACGCTTTGGAGGTACGGGTTTTCCCTCAAAAGAAATCTCGTCGGCATTCCAAACCATCCAAAAGGCCATGTTGCTCGAATTGGTCTATCCGACTTCCGAAGAGCGAATGCCTTTGCGGCAGAATTTTCGCAAACATCCAAAGTTGATTTGGCTCGACACCGGTTTAGTCAATTATTTTGCTGGCATACAAAAGGAAGTTTTTTCAGTAAAAGATATTACCGGTGTATGGCGCGGAAGAATAGCAGAACATATTGTAGCACAAGAGCTTTTGACTTTGAGCAACAGTTTGTTGACCAAACGTTATTTCTGGCGGCGCGATAAACACGGCTCTGACGCTGAAGTGGATTTTGTGTATCCATTCAACAGCATGGCTATTCCTGTTGAAGTAAAATCGGGGCATAATTCAAAACTTAAATCCCTGCATCTGTTTATGGAAGAAGCGCCTCACAGCATGGCCGTCAGGGTTTGTTCGCAACCGTTTTCGATTGATGAAGTTACTACACAGAAAGGTAAAAAGTTCAAACTGATTAATTTACCGTTTTATTATGTCGGCGTACTCGAAGAAGTTTTGAAAAAGTATATCGAATAGCCGTCATTCGGGGTTGTCCGCAATCTCCTGATAAAATTTCTTAATCACACAATCCGATAATAATCAACGGACACGGAGAAATAGCCAGTTAATTAGTTTGCAAAATTAGTGAAAATATCAATTTTTGCCATTTGTAATTTTACAATAATTGTCTCAATGTTTCTGCATCGGGCAAAATATTGCGGTATTGTTCGGGAAGTTCGGACGATAAATGATAGGTAGCCACGCCCATAGGTTTGGACATATCGCGAAAAGCATATTCCACTATGCTTTGATTTTGTGATTTGCAAAGAATAATGCCTATGGACGATTTTTCGTGTGGCAAACGAACTTTATCATCAAGTGCTGACAGATAGAAATTCATTTTCCCGAGATATTCGGGTTTAAACTCCCCTCGTTTCAGGTCGATAGCAACCAAACATTGCAATTGACGATTGAAAAATAAGAGGTCAACAAAATACTCTTTCCCTTCGATTATCATGCGATATTGATTACCAATAAACGAAAAATCTTTACCCAAAGCCATAATGAATTTTTTGATATTGTTTACTATTGCGGCTTCCAACACTCTTTCGTCAGGCTCATCGTCGGGGTCTTCGATATTGATATAGTCCAACAAATACTCGTCTTTGAAAGCATTTAGAGCGGCTTTGCGGAAATCAATATCAGCAATGGCTTTGGTAAAGTTATTGAGCATCGTGCCTTGTTTGCCGTACAGGTTGGATTTGAGGTTGTATCTCAATTTTTCTTTACTCCAAAATTCGGAGGCGCACTTTTGAATGTAAAAAAGGCGTTCTTCTAAATTTGAGGTTTTCTCGAAAATCTCGCAGTGGTGTGTAAAGCCTATTTGCAAAAAATATTGCCTATCCAAATCGTCAGCCAGTGGCTGACGATTTTCATCAAACAGTAATTTCGTATTGATTTCCAATTCGCCCGCCGTCAGCGGGCGATTTATAGTGTTATGATTTACAGTATTTTGAATTTCGCCAGACGGCATCTGGCGAAATTCGGCAGTTGTAGCTGCCGAGTTTATAACAGACAACCATTCTTCATAAAATCGCCGCATCCTTTTCATATTACTTGCCGAAAACCCTCTCAACCCCGGCAATTCTTGTTGTAATTGAGCCGATATGGTTTCAATGGCATTCGTTCCCCAAGTACCTTCGCGGC
>BNTV01000041.1 GCA_025996865.1 Bacteroidia bacterium | reverse complement strand
TTTTTTACCCCGAGAATTAGATTTTTTAGCCAAAGCATACGGATTCAAATACACACAGGTTAAAATAAGAAAGAGCCGAACCCGGTGGGGTTCCTGCTCTTCCAAAGGAATTATTAATTTATCTTTTTATCTTATGCTGTTGCCGCCACATTTAATAAGATATGTATTACTACACGAACTTTGCCATACCGTTGAAATGAATCATGGCCCGGCGTTTTGGGCTTTATTGGACAAATATACCGACGGCGAAGCGAAAAAATTACGAAAGGAAATGAAAAACTATCGCATCCCTTGATTACAATTCCGGATGCTTGCCTCGTTGCTGTACCGGCATTTCCCGGACGACCCGTCTTGGGCTTGCCTGTCAGTAATTGGGCTTCCAAAATATCCGGTATCCGGTCGCGATACTCTTTATTTTTGTACAACTCCCGAAGGGCGATCACCAAACTTACCATGCCATCCCGACTGCGAAGGGTACTGGTATCTTCTATTAACAATTGCCCCAACTCTCTCTGAGGCTCGAATCTTTTGCGCATGAAGTGATTATGTGTTTTCGATCAGACACTATTTAGTTTGTAAAAGATTGAAAAGCAACAAAGGAATAAACTTTCTTCCTTTTTTCCTCACGATAGTAAAAGGGAGAATAACAGAATAATCTATTGGATTTAGATAAATTGTATCATTCTTATTTTCCGAATAAACTGGAGTTGTAAGTTCATAGAAAAGTTCAGATCTCATCCCCAGCATTTGACGTTGGATGGACTTTCCTGATGTGCACGATGATGAATGGTTTATATTCTGTTTTACATACTTTTTTTCATGAACCGATAACAAAACCCAATCGAATATTGAAATAATTGTTTCTGTTTCCTAAATATTTGTATTCAAGTGCAAGGCGAAGGCGTTTATAATCTACCCCAATCCTTGGCGAGTAGGCAAAATGACTAATCCAAGCTCCTGCCGGATCACCCAAACGGGAATCGTATCTTACTCTTGACAATCCTAGCCCTATGCCGGCAAAAGGAATGAATCCGGAATGTACATGCGTGAAATTATAATCGCACAAACTCATAAAGGAAAAAGCAAACTGATGACTATCTGTCACTAAGCCGTCTTGGTCATATCGGTTCCATCCGGAAAATCCAATCTGCAAACCCGGAGACAACCGATTGTCTAACAATTTCATTCGAAGTTCTGAACCAAATGAAAATGTACCATATATGCCATTAATTTTATCATCCCAATTATTTCCGTTTTCATCTTTTGATAATCCAAAACCATAACCTATATTGAGAACTTCCCATGCAATGCTTTGTCCGAAAGAATTAGATGAAATAAGAATAAACAATAATAGAACTTTGATTGTTTTCATGTTTAAAAATTAAATAATAAGAAAAAACTAATATTCTGCAAATGTAAATGAAAATTTTGATAAATATAAAGAAAATAGCCATAAAAAGTAAATAAAAAAAAATAAGTAATTAACCTGAATTATTCACACTATCTATAACTCACACCGGGTTTGCTTCAATAATTCGGTAAAAAAAATAGGAATGGTACGGGATTGATAATTTGGCCGGAGGATAAAAAATCACAAAAAAAGTGAAAAAGATTTGGTAGTATAAAATATTCTTCGTTCCTTTGTGGTATACTTGTATATGTCACTAAATGTGTATGCCATGATTGAGATTAAAAATTTAACTTTTCATTACGGAAAACGGAAGAAATTGTTTAACGATTTCTCCTTGGATTTGGAGCAAGGAAGCATTGTCGGCTTGCTTGGAAAAAACGGAGCGGGCAAATCCACCCTGCTCAAATTGGTTGCCGGGCTATTGTCCCCGCAACAAGGTGAAATAACGGTAAACGCTTATAAACCCGTTCGGCGCGATCCTAATTTTTTGGCGGATATCTACATGATTCCCGAAGAATTTTACTTGCCGGCAACCACCATTGCCGGTTATCTGAAAGCGATAACGCCGCTTTATCCATCCTTCGATAAAGCGAAGTTGAACAACATCCTTACGGAATTTGAATTATCCGTCAGCGATAAATTGAATAACTTGTCGCACGGACAGCGGAAGAAATTTCTGATTGCGTTTGCCTTGGCCAGCAATTGTAAATTGCTTATTCTGGACGAACCCACAAATGGCTTGGATATTCCGTCCAAAAGTTTGTTCCGAAAAATATTGGTCAGTTCGGTAACAGACGAGCAGTTGGTGCTAATTTCAACCCATCAAGTGAAAGACATTGATACCATCATCGACAAAGTGGTGGTAGTGGAAAACGGTGCAATGGTTTTTGAGGAAAACGTAACCGGAATCAGCAGCAAATATCTTTTTGAAACGGTGGCCGCTCCCGACGGCATCAACGATATACTCTATCAGGAAAAATCGCCGATGGGCTACCGGATTATCCGGCCGGCAAACGGCGACAACGAAACAAGCATTGATTTGGAACTCCTTTTCAATGCCATTATTCACCAAACAATTAAATAAGCGCGTTATGAAATCAAATAAATTTTTCAGTTTGAAACGGTTTTCCCGTTTTTTTGGCGCCGATTTGCGTTTGAATAAGAAATACTACTTTTTTTGTTTCGCAGGAATGGCGGTTGGTCTTTACATAATCTTTTTGCTGAATATGCGGTATAGTTTAAGCGAGAATGGTTATCAACCGCTGTTTGTTTTAGGTCTGTTGGGCCTCGGCGCTTTTGTTGGAGATGCTTTTAACGATTTGAACAGTAAAACAAAAACAGCTAATTATTTATTACTTCCAGTATCGATATTTGAGAAAATATTATCTCAGTTTGTAATCCGTTTTGTATTCGGTGTTGGTTTGTTCTTATTACTGTTTTGGGTAGATGCGTATTTAGCACGAGAAACACAAATGATACGCATGGCAGGCAATGAAAAGATATATGAGATTGCCCCGTTTCATTATTCATTGTTATATAAATGGGTAAACGATTATATGTTGTTTTCCGTAATGATTTGTGTATCAATAGGATTATTCTTATTTGCCGGACGATTGTTTTTCGGTCGTTTTGGATTGATAAAAACGATTATTGCAGGCCTCGCGGCGTTTCTCTTGATAGTGTGTTGTTTTCCTTTATTTTCCCATCTATTTTATCCGGCGGAAACGCATGGATTCGATGTCAAGTTGCCCATGTATGAGCTGTCCGATGGTATTAATAATATGGAATTGTTTGTTTACGGCATTGCTTATTTTTCATGGTTATTTTTATTACCCTTGGCCTATTTCAAACTCAAAGAAAAACAAGTATGAGTATAGATTTTAAATCCACCAAAGGCATTTTTCTGCAAATTGCGGAAAATATATGCCACCAGATATTGGAAGGCAAACTTCCGCCGGGCGAGCGCGTTCCCTCGGTGCGTGATTTAGCCGCCGATTTTGAAGTGAACCGGAATACGGTATTGCGCACCTACGCTTTATTGGACGAATCGGGCGTTTTTGAAAACAAGCGGGGCATTGGATTTTTCGTTTCGGAAAACGCTGTAGAAATGATTCGCTCTACCGAAAAGAAAGAATTTTTTCAAAACGATTTACCGGAATTTATCCAAAAAGTAAAACTTTTGAAACTGAATGAGAACGATTTATCCGAATTAATCACCGCAATAAAAACAAATTAAAATGAAAACAAGTAATTATATAGTTATCGCATTTTTTACATGCATTATAGGAGGAATATTGGTTTTGTTTATTGCCGCAAGAGGCCATGAAAACGATTACCATCCGGGCGTAATGGAAATGACTCTATCTTCAAATGACGCAGCCGGTTTAGCTAATTTTTCCGTAATTGTAGCAGAATCAAATACTCAATTTACCATTGAGCAAAGCGATAGCTGCCGTTTGACGTTCTATTATCCCGAAAAAGAAGATGAACCGAAAAATCCGTATCGAATCAGCGGCGATACGCTTTATTTTTTGGATACAGGGAACTTGGTATCTGTGAATTTGTATTTAAATGTTTCGAAACAATTGTCATCGCTTGTGGCAAAAGAGGGAAGCCGTATCAATTTAAGGAATCTTAATTTGGATTCTTTATCGGTGTTTGCCCAAGATGCCAATGTTCTATTCAATGATACTCATATCGAAAATTTTCTTCTGCAAGCCAATAACACAAGAGTGGATTTGTATTCACATACGATCAATCAAATTTCCGCCAAATTGGAAAATAACGCCACATTATATATTTCCGGAAATATAGATAAAGTTGTTATTGAGAAAGATTCGACCAGTAATTATTCGTTGTATTGAATCCGTCGTTTTCATATCTTCTCCCAACAAATTAAAAAAGATAAGCTCCTTTTTACCAAGAGGGGCTTATCTTTTTTCTAAACGATAGCTATCTTTCCTGAAAAGAATAGTTATGGTTTTTACCCATTTGTTAAAGTAAAAAGCGGGTCAGCAATAAAACCCTGTGTTTGAAAGCATTGAGAGTGACTCTATTTTGGATGATTACTCCATTGCTGTACCAGCATTTCCCGGGCAAATTGCCGCTCAGCTTCCTGATAAAGAAAAATCTTTTGGGCCGGAATTACTTCGGCAAATTTAGTTATATATTCTTGATCTAATTTGGCTTCCTGCACTTGAATGTCCGCAGCCAGTTTTATCAAATTCAAATACTCTTCTTGTGTGTGCGTTTTACCTTCTTTTTCCGCTTTATTAAATTCACGTATTGCTCTTCTTACTCGCTGATTCAGAGAAAATTTCTTTTCTTGTAACTCATTGCATAAAGGCCAAAAAACTTTAGCTTCATCGGTCGTCAAATTCATCGCTTTTGTAATAAAACCAATTCTTCTTATTTTAAAAGATTCAAACTCGGCTTTCTTTTTGTCATCTTGTGCAAAAAGATGAAAATTCAGTCCGACAAAACTAAGTAATAACAGCAATACTAATTTCTTTTGCATATACTCTTATTTTGTGTTAAGGTAATTATCTTTTATTTCTACGTCTCCCAGAAAATTCGCTATTGTATCATTATATACAATTTTAGTTAATTCATCTTCATAATAATGGTAAAAATCTTCTATATCATTGGAAGAAGTTAGATTAAGACCTTGGGAAGCATAAGTTGATACACTGTCTTGCCCGTTATTGGGATTTTTTGCAAATAAATTAAGCATTAACGCAATACCTGCAAACATCGCAGCCATATATACCCACGGTTTTACTCTTTCCCACAAACTAATTACTTTTGGATTTTCGACAGGACGCTCAGGCAACTTCAACATTATATCGGCAATAAAACCCTCAAAATACCCTTCCGGCACTCTAAACGGATCAATTTTTGCGATTGTTTCTATTTTAATAACATCTTTTCCCATAACCACACATTCCTTCCTTGTATCATATAGACATGATTATGCGTGAAAAGTTTAATCACGATTTAAAAATTCTTCTATTTTTTTTGCGGCATGGTGGTAAGATGCTTTCAACGCACCGATGGAAGTCCCTAATATTTCCGACATTTCTTCATAAGGCATTTCTTCATAATAGCGCATATTGAAAACTAATTTCTGCTTTTCGGGCAATGTAAGAATGGCCTTTTGTAATTTCATTTGAAGTGCATCTCCGTCAAAATATTCGTCGCCTTCCAATCTCTCGACCAGAAAAGCGTCTTTATCATCTATTGAAATATTATTTTGTGCATGTTGTTTATTCAGGAAAGTAATTGATTCATTAACAGCGATTTTGTAAAGCCAAGTGGATAATTTGGCATCTCCCCGGAAAAGGTCAATGTTCATCCATGCTTTTATAAAAGTATTCTGTAACAAGTCATTGGTATCATCATGAGACAACACCATTTTTCGAATTTGCCGGTATAACTTTTCACTATAAAAAGAAACAATTTGTTCGAATGCTTTCCTTTGTAGATTGGGGTCGGCACTCTTCAATTGTTTCAATGTTTCCTCTTCGTTATACAACTTCATTATTTACAAAATTATAGATTACTCTAAAGCCGTCATCATTCCGGAAACTTCGGCAAAAGCAAACATGCGCCCTAAAAAAGAATAACCGGGGTTGTATTTTTTATCTATATCCGACAACATCAAAGGGCCGTGATCAACCCGCATGGGAAGTTCCGGATAAGGTTTGAATATACGAATCAGTTCTTTAAGATTAGCTCTTCCCGCCAAGTGGGAAGCTTCAATGAAATCGCCGTTCGGCAGAACATCCGTACTCCGCAGATGTACAAAATGCGTGCGGGAAGCAAATTTTCGCGCTAAAGCCGGAACATCGTTATGAATACCCGAACTGAGCGAGCCGGCGCAAAAAGTCAAGCCATTGTGAGTATTATCAACTGCATTCAACAACCAGGCAATGTCTTCTTCGTTGGTCACAATACGCGGCAAACCCAAAACGGCAAAAGGAGGATCATCGGGATGGATACAAAGATTTACGTCATATTCTTCGGCTACGGGAATTACCCGTTCCAAAAAATATTTCAGGTTTTCGCGTAGTTGCTGTTTATCAATCCCTTTGTAATTCGCTAATAACCGTTTGAAAATAGCCACCGGATGTTGTTCGCCTTCCCGGATATTTCCATTGATAAAACCTTGTGTCTTAACGATAATCGTATCTATCAGTTCATCCTTTTCCTGAGAAGTAATGGTCTTATCCAATTCATGTACCTGACGAACGATTTCATCGGGATAATCGGCTGCAGCATTCTCCCGTTCAAGGATATAGATGTCGAAATAGGCAAAACGGATTTTATCGAAGTACAAAGTATAAGTTCCACTGGCCTGTTTGCGTTTTAGGTCGGTGCGAATCCAGTCAATAACCGGCATAAAATTATAGCAAAGCGTCCTAATTCCGCACTTGCCCAAATTAGCCAAGCTAATTTTGTAGTTTCCAATGAGTTGATCTCTATCCGTACCGGCAAATTTAATGGATTCCGATACGGGAAGACTTTCGACTACCGACCAACGCAAACCCGCATCTTCGATATAGTGTTTCAAATCGAGGATTTCATCTATTGGCCAAATTTCTCCGTTTGGAATATGATGTAAAGCGGTAACTATTCCCTCTACACCGATTTGCTTCAAATCAAAAAGGCTAATAATATCATTTTTTCCAAACCATCTCCAAGTTTTCTCCATACAGTGAATTTTTAGCAATCAAGCTACAGAGTTTTTGCGAGTGCAAAAATAATAAAGTTTTGTTGAAAAATAACATAATTATTAAGAAAAAAAAAAATTATTCGCAAATATTTGTAGATTTGAAACAAAGTTGTATCTTTGCACCGCAAAAGAAACATGGTGGTCGTAGCTCAGTTGGTTAGAGCATCAGGTTGTGGTTCTGAGGGTCGTGGGTTCGAACCCCATCTTCCACCAAAATAATAACAAGAACGAAAAGAGAGTGTGTTACAGATAGTTACACACTTTTTTTATTTAGAATCCGTCTAAATAGTTATAACTTTAATCAAGTTGTAAGGCTGAAAGGTATTCGGAAAACAAAGAGGCCTTTGAATTGTTTGAATCGTTGAAATATTGAAATGTACACATCCGGCTCAATACTCTATTTTACACTTTTCTTTTTCAAAAATGGCATAAGCATATCATAACTATTATTAATTTATTGTTTTTCTTTTCTACCGAATCTCAAAAATGCTTGTACGACAATAAAAATACCAACACTACCAAAAACAGTTCCGGCGATTTCTTTTCCAAAATATATAAATAGTCCGCTAAGAACAAATATTGACAATGCTAATGAAAAAGCAAGCCAAAGAGAAGTTTTTGCAATGCCCATTTCTTTATTGGCCAGTTTTATTCTTTCGGTATTAAAATTCAATCTGGTATCCTGTTCTTTTTCTGCCCTTTGCAATATCCATTCAATTATTTTAGGGTCTATTTCCTTTAATTTTGATAGCTCTTCGGAAGAAGGGAGCGGATTGTCATCTACAATAGTCTGTTGTTCTATGACTCCGCGATTCCTATCAGCTATTGCCCTCGTGTGCTGTTGTTGCTTTGCCATTTTATCAGTTGTTTAATTTGGCTTTTGCCTCTTTTATGGAAAAATTTAAATCTAAAAACAAGTTGGATACATCGTTACTTATGTTTTTCTTATCGTTTTTAGCTCCAATGTATTCCAATCCGTAAATATCCGATAAAATGTCATTTAGACTGGAGTAATAAGACCTGATAAATATTCCTTGCATATTGTTAATTATCTTTCTCATATTACTTGTGTTAGTTATTAACGATACAAATGTAGCTAATTTTAGCTAAATACAGGAATGTTTTTATTATTTAGAATTATTCTAAATAATATTCCATATTTTTACCTGTAACAATACCCGCAAGCAGTTTTCCCCGCTTTCTTCGCTTCCGAAAGTTTTATCTTTTCCACTTCGCCCTTGCAGGATTTCATTCCTCTGCACATATTAAAATACAACGCTGCAAAGTTCATTAAGACTTGCCTGTTCAAACGCGAAATCAAGTATGCAAAATTGGACAAGGCGGCAGTGGGTTACTATATGCGACTGACAACATTTCATTCGCAATTTCGCGCAATAGGATTGAATTACAATCAGGTAGTTAAGCACTTGAAAGCGACTTTTACGGAAAAAAGCCCTTGCGATGCTGTATAAGTTGGAAAAAGCAACGATAGAATTAGTGGCTTTGGACAGGAGGATTATTGAATTGACGAAGGAATCTGAAGGGAAATATTTAAAAATTGAATGAAAATCAATACCTTTGCATAGCGCGTGAAAAAAAAGATTATGAGCCTGTTCCAACATACCGTCCTAAAAAAGCAAATTGCCGCATCTTCCAACAAAATCGGGGAGGCATACAAATTATATGCGTCTTACTTTCTGAATCCTGAAGTTCAGGAAAACATCCGCAACAGCAAGGAGGAACAGTTTCAGGAGGGTTTCCTGCGGGAACTTTTTGTGAAAATTCTCGGTTATACCCTCAATCCCGAACCGAATTACAACCTGATTACCGAGAAGAAAAATGAAACCAACTCCAAGAAAGCAGACGGAGCAATACTCATCAACAGCGAAGTGCGTGGCGTTATCGAACTGAAAGACCACAAAACCACCGACCTGAAACAAGTGGAATCGCAGGCTTTCGGCTATAAGAACAATAATCGCAAAACGGTATACGTCATTATTTCCAATTTTGAAAAATTGCGGTTTTATATCGAAAATACAATTGATTTTGAAGAATTTAACCTTTTCAATTTAAAAGAAGAAGATTTTGCCGTTTTATGGATTTGTCTGGCTTACGAGAACATTGCCAAAGATTTACCCAAACAGTTAAAAAACGAATCAACCAACAATGAAGACCAAATTACGAAACAACTGTATAAAGATTACTCCACATTCAAGCGCGAACTTTATGCGGATATTCTTGCCCATAACAAGGGGATTAATCCCCTTGCTTTGTTCAAAAAAACGCAGAAACTGTTAGACCGCCTGCTTTTCATTTTTTTTGCGGAAGACTGTAACCTGCTGCCACCCAATTCCATGTCGGAAATCATTACCCAATGGGAAAACCTGAAAGATATGGATGAATATAAACCCTTGTATGAGCGCATTAAAAAGTATTTCGGATATATGAATATGGGGTTTAAGGGGAAAAAATACGATGTTTTCGCGTATAACGGCGGATTATTTAAACCCGATGAAATACTCGACAGCATAGTTATTTCCGATGACGTACTTCGTAAACATTCGCTGAAATTATGCCAATATGATTTCGCCAGCGAGGTGGATGTCAATATTTTGGGACATATTTTTGAGAACAGTTTATCTGAAATAGAAGAGATTGCCACAGACATAGCAAGGGGTTTAAACCCCTTGTCAAATACAAATGCCGTTTCCAAACGCAAGAAAGACGGTGTTTTCTACACGCCGCGATATATCACAACGTATATTGTGGAAAATACGCTCGGCAAATTGTGCGCCGACAAAAAAATAGAACTTGCTATTGACGAATCGGAATATTTCGCCGACAAAAAACGCCCGAAAGCCGAAACAAAAAAATTAGCAGACAAATTAACCGTTTATCGCGATTGGCTACTTACACTGACCATTTGTGACCCTGCTTGCGGTAGCGGCGCATTTCTCAATGCTGCTCTTGATTTCCTGATGAGCGAACATCGCTTGCTTGACGAACTGACAGCCAAACTGTTCGGCAGTGCGATTGTGTTTCCCGACATTGAGAACACCATTTTGGAAAATAATCTATATGGTGTGGACATCAACGAGGAAAGCGTAGAAATTGCCAAACTCGCCTTGTGGTTGCGTACAGCCAAGCCGCAACGCAAACTTAATTCACTGAACAACAATATTAAATGCGGTAATTCGTTGATAAGTCCATGCCCATCATCGCAAGGGGATAAATCCCCTTGTCAAATAGAGAAAGCATTCGACTGGCAAAAAGAATTTCCACAGGTATTTAAAGAAAAAGATAAAATAGCATTCCACGTTACGACTGCAATACATGACAGCCGCACTTCTCAAAGAATGATTGATTACAAAGTACGCGAAAAACGATATAATAAGGGGATTAATCCCCTTGTTAGCAGTCCCATTCCGTTAGATGATGAAGATGAACTGATTATTACAAAAACCATTGCAGAAATAGTAAAAGACGACAATTTGAATGTATTGGCGTACAATATTTGCAGAGACCATTTGCATATATTATTAGTGTGTGAAGCAGAGAAATTAGATAAAATTGTAGGAAAAATAAAGGGAAGAACTGCACGTGCCTGCAACAGTAACAAGGGGATTCATCCCCTTGTCAAAGAGGGAGAAGAAAGAAGCGTACCGCTATGGACACAAAAATTCGGCTACAAAGAAATAACCAACCATGAACAGTTATACAACACGATAGAATACATTGAAAATAATCGGATAAAACACGAATTGCCGGATAACAAGGGGATTCATCCCCTTGCCAATACAATGCTTTGCACCATCGAATACGCTTTTCGCCCCGAATACACAGGCGGCTTTGATGTGGTGATTGGGAATCCGCCGTATTTAAGCATGACACAAACAAATACACCTGATTTGAACTATTATATTGATAAATACGAAAGTGTTAAAACAGCGAACTCAAAAAATTTATACACTTTATTTAACGAAAAAGCCGTATCGTTAGTTAAAACGAACGGTATGATTTCTTTTATCATTCCCGAAGGATTTTTGAAAACAAGAAGTTATGCAGATTGTGTAAAAACGATGACAGATAAAGGAGCAATAACAAAAGCTGTTTATTTTGAAGATTGGGTTTTTGAAGATGCCACAACAGGAAGTATGATTTTTGAATTTATTAAAAACAAAGAAGAACACCAATTTGAAGAATATCTATTTAATAGCTCAAAAGAAATTTCTAAAATTGAGGTAAAGGCTAACCCCGTTATAGAAAGATACAACAAATTAGATTTTCCTGTTCTATCTGATTTGGCTAATTTATTTAAAGGAATGGCTGTAAAAAACAGAGAAACATTCATTTTTGCTGAAAAAGAAGAGAATCCTGATATATTTTTGCTCGGAAATTGTATGGACAGATACAAATTTAAACAAAGATATTATACAGATTATTCAAAACTTACGATTGTCGGCGGAACAAAAAACAAATCAAAACATGATATTTTTCCACGAATTTTAATACGGAGAACGGGTAATTTTTTGTGCTGTGTTTTACTAACTGAACCTGCATTGACCGAAAGCACATTGTATTCTTGCTCCGTTATGGATAATAGACTGGATATAAAATATTTATTATCAATACTCAATTCAAAACTATTAACTTATGTTGTTCGGCAAAATATGATAACCAATGCGCAAGCATTTCCGCAAATAATGATGACAGATATTCAAACGCTGAAAATTCCTTATATTGGTAGAAAAGAACAACAACCATTCATTGCCCTTGCTGACCAAATGCTTTCCCTCAATGCCGACTTGCAAGCCAAACGCCAACGCTTCCTGAAACGTTTATCCGATAATTTCAATTTGGATATAACAAGGGGTTTAAACCCCTTGTCAAAGTTCGACGAATTGGAATTTAAGCAATTTTTGGCAGAGTTGAAGAAGCAAAAAATTACCCTCTCGCTCAAACAGCAGGATGAATGGGAGGAATATTTTAATGAATATCAATCGGAATGTCGTAACTTTGTGGGGCAGATAGAGGCTGCGGACAAGGAGATTGATGGGTTGGTTTATGCGTTGTATGGATTGACGGAGGAGGAAAAGAAAATTGTAGAAAATAAATAACATAAAAATATAATAAAATGAATAACTTATTGATATTAGGTGCAGGAGTCGAAAAAACTGATGGTATTAATATGCCTTTAGCAAATGAATTAGTACCCCAAATTCGCGATTTCATATTTGAAAATGAAGTCGGAAAAGAGGTAGATAAAAAACTGCGCGAAATAATTAAGGGACTGCGTTTTTCTTATGATGATTTTGTAAAAAAAGCAGTTGATAGGTTAGCTTCTGACTTTAAGAAAGAAGTAAATACTATTTTAGTACAAGTCAAAAAAACAAAAGAAACAGAACTTCTAACCAATGAACAAGAGAATATTGCGAAAATCGTAATTTCTTTTTTAGAGAAAATTCAACGGATGCAAGAAGATGTGATTCTTGATGAAGATACGGCGGATTTAATTCGTGCCGTTTTCAAAGATGTTGATATTGCCGATGAAAACATAGTCGATTTAGGCAAGTTATCTTTTTCTGATACATTTGAAATTGTTATGAAAAAGATACTTGAAATTAGCATTAGAGAACCTAATCACCCTGTATTAAAACATGTATATCGAAACTTGATGGATTTTGAAAATCTACTCTTAAAACACTTTATTGGCTTTTACAATGAAAATCTTGCCGACATAAAAAAATACCTTTATATAAGTTGGACTTTATGGGCATTTCTCGTATGGAAAGAACAACAAACATTTATCACTTATAACCAGCAAAATGTTCCGTTCTATTCCAATATCAAACAAGTTAATAACGTTATTACTTTCAATTACACTTCCTTTGCAGAAACTTACTTTCAAAACGTAAAGTATTTTCACGGAAATTTGAAAAAATATATTCGACTTGATAATAGAGGAGAGTGTCCAATTGACGATTTTGAAAACTTGAATATTGTAAATTTCTTTGAAGAGATTCTTAGTCCAAATATAGATTTTGACAAAAAACACTTTGTTATACCATCAATAGTTCCACCGTTACGTTTAAAACCTGTTTTGTCTAACGAATATATTGATATTTGGCATAACTCTGTTGAATTGATAAGACAATCTTCTACCATTGTTATTGTAGGATATTCTTTTAATTATGCAGATGAGCATTTTAATGATTTAATCAGAAAAAACAAAGAGAAAAAAATAATTGTAATTGACCCTTTTGCTGAAAATGTAATCAGTAATTTGTCCAGAATATTTTCATATAGAAAAGAAGATTACACTACAAATAAAATTCAAGGTAAAACTTCTTTTCAATCAGGCAATTTAACAATTATTCAAAGTATGGCTTCCGAAATAGTTATAGATAAGTTGTATTCTTAAGAATTTTGACATCCACATTCACGGCAACCGCGAATTAATAGAGCAAGGCAGCGACAGCAAAGGAAAGTTTTACAAGATTTATTACAAAGAAGAAAATTAAAATATTATGCCTGAACAACAAAACATAGAATACAAGTCTTCGTGGCACGACGATTATCTCAAATGGATATGCGGCTTTGCCAATGCGCAAGGCGGACGAATTTATATCGGCAAAAACGATGTCGGTGCAGTCGTTGGTGTGGAAGATTCCAAACGCTTGATGGACGAAATTCCCAACAAGATTAAAAACAATATGGGAATTACCGCCGAAGTGAATCTTTTGCAGGAAGACGATAAGCATTTTATTGAAATTATCGTGCAACCTTATTCCGTACCTATTTCCCTGCGAGGCAGATATTATTACCGCAGCGGCAGCGTAAAACAGGAACTCACAGGCGTAGCGTTGAGCGAGTTTTTGTTGAAAAAGGCAGGTCAAACTTGGGATAATATGATTGAAGAAGATGCTACATTTGACGATATTGATGAGGCCACAATCAAAAAGTATCTGCGAAAGGCCGAAGAAGCAGGTCGTTTGCCTGATATTGACGAACTTACCACACCTGAACTGTTGGACAAATTGCGTTTAACAAAAAAACGGCAAACTCAAACGTGCCGCAATCGTTTTGTTCGGCAAAGACCCCGGAAAGTTTTATCCTAATACTTTTGTCAAAATCGGCAAGTTTGAAGACGATGATTTTACCATCCGTTTTCAGGAATTGGAAGATGGTAACATTATTCAAGTGTTAGATAAAGTTTTGCGATTATCAAGCACTAAATGAAACCACTGCAAAAACAGCTTTCAGAGATTTGGAAGAATTATTAAACAATAGTGTGTTTATACAAAAAGGCGAAAATAAAGGTACATATTATGAATTAAATAATGTCCGATAAAATGTCCGATATGTCCGATAAATGTCCGATAAATTGAAAAGCGAAGTAAATCAACCTATTATAAAATAAAGAATGGCGGATAAATGGCGGATAAAATCAAAATAGAAAAACATGGGATTAAGCATTCATTACAGCGATTGCTTGCGTAAAGCAGAATCTTTACCTTCTTTGATTGAAGAAGTAAAAGACATTTCAGATACAATCGGGCGAAGATATAGTTTCCTATTTCGAGCGTTTGATGAAACATATTGATAAATTGAAGAAAGAATAAAATGTGACTTTGAAACATCAATATGTCTGAAACAGACCTCCATAAACGAATCGAAGAACTTGAATCGGAAAATCAGATTCTTCGTACCGAAAACAAGCGATTGCGGGGTGTTTTAGGCTTACCAACGGAAAAAACATCTCAAAAACAGGTTATTATTGTTGCTAAAAAAGAAAATACTATACCGAAAATTGTTTCGACCACAAACAAATACAGTTCTCCCGATGAAAAGATAAAACTGTTCATGTCCCTGTTTCGCGGACGGACTGATGTTTATGCAAAACGCTGTTACAGCAAGAATTTCAATAGCAGTTATTATATTCCTGCCTGCAAAAACGAGTGGACAAGAGGTCTTTGCGACCGCTCCCGTGTCAAATGCAAGAATTGTAAAAACAGAGAACTGCTGCCTTTGAAAGAAAGCGTTATCAATGCTCATCTGCGCAACAAGGACGAAAATGGAAATGGTATTGTCGGTATCTATCCGCTTTTGCCGGATGAAACTTGCCTGTTTCTCGCTGTTGATTTTGACGAGGAAAACTGGCAAAAGGATATTTTCGCTTTTCGATTGGTTTGTAAGGAATTGAATATTCCGGTAGCCATTGAGCGTTCCCGTTCCGGCAACGGTGCTCATGCTTGGTTTTTCTTCGATGAACCGGTTCCGGCAGTATCGGCGCGAAAATTAGGTAATGCGCTTTTGACAAAAGCCATGTCTGTCAGACACGAGTTAAAATTTACTTCTTACGACCGGATGTTTCCCAATCAGGACTTTATGCCCAAAGGTGGTTTTGGCAATTTGATTGCATTGCCCTTGCAAGGTGGAGCGCGAAAGAATGGGAACAGCGAATTTATTGATGAAGATTTTCAAAGTTATCCCGACCAATGGGCGTATTTGACTTCAATAAAGAAGATTACGGTTGATGTATTTAAAAAGTATCTCGATGAACTTTGCGATGGTAACGGCTTAGGGGAATTAGGCGCTACGGAAACTGATAAAGAAGATACTCCAAAACCTTGGGAGAGCAAAAAGCCGGAAGTTAAACTTGAAAACAAAGATTTTCCCGATAAACTTATTATCGTTGAAGCGAACAGGTTGTACATTCCGAAGAAAGATATTAGCCAAAGGGCGCTCAATCGAATCAAGCGGCTTGCCGCTTTTTCAAATCCACAGTTTTACAAAACACAAAAAATGCGGATGTCCACTTATGATATTCCAAGAATCATTTATTCATTGGATGAAACGGCTGATTACATGGGTATTCCGCGTGGTTGCAAGTTCTCATTTATTGACTTGCTCGAAAATGCTCATGTTAATTATCTGTTTGACGACAAACGAAATCAGGGAAAAGCCATAAATGTTAATTTTACAGGTACGCTTCGAGAAGAACAGCAATCTGCCGCCAACGTTTTACTCGAATACGAAACAGGTGTACTTTCCGTTCCAACCGCTTTCGGAAAAACGGTTATCGGTGCATCACTTATTTCCGAAAGAAAATGCAATACGTTAATATTAGTCCATTTACAAACTCTGTTCGACCAATGGAAGAAGTCGTTGGAACAATTTCTTCAAATAGATGAAGTTTTACCGGAAGCAGAAAAAAGGCGTGGACGTAAAAAGGTTCGCTCCATTGTTGGTCAAATCGGTTCGGGAAAAAACACGGCATCCGGTATTATAGATATTGCGCTCATACAAAGCCTAATCCATGATAATGAAATAGATGAGATAGTGAAAAATTACGGCATGGTCATTGTGGACGAATGTCATCATGCTTCTTCCGTCAATTACGAAAGGGTACTAGGTACGGTCAATGCCCGATATGTCTATGGCTTAACGGCAACTCCGATGCGGCAGGACGGACAGCATCCGATAATTTTTATGCAATGCGGAGCGATACGTTATTCCGTTGATGCCAAATCGCAAGCAAGCAAGCGTGACTTTGAACACTATTTGATTCCCTGTTTTACTTCATTCAAAAAGCCATTTTCGCAAACCGAAGAAACATGGCATATCACTCAAATATATACAACGCTTGCCGAAGATGAATTTCGTAACCAACAGATAGTTACGGATGTACTTGATGCGGTAAAAAACAACCGAACTCCGATTATCCTTACCCAACGGACTGAACATGTGATACGATTGGCCGGTATGTTGACAAATCAAACGGATGCACATATTATTACGCTTATTGGAACGGATTCTGCAAAAGTAAAAACGCAAACGATGGAATTTTTATCCAATGTTCCAAACGATGAAAAACTCATCATTATTGCCACCGGAAAATATGTTGGCGAAGGCTTCGATTATCCGCGTTTAGACACACTTTTTCTCGCCTCGCCGATTGCGTGGAAAGGTACATTGGCGCAATATGCAGGACGGTTGCATCGCGATTATCCCGGTAAGCAGAATGTTATGATTTACGATTATGTAGATATTCATGTTCCGGTTTTGGAAAGGATGTATCATAAACGGCTGACAGGCTATTCGCAAATAGGCTATAAAGCATTGGCAGCTAACCAACCCGATAAAATCAATCTGATTTACGATGCCGACAATTTTGTCCCCGTTATAAAAAATGATTTTGCAGAAACGAAAAAAGAAATACTGATTGTCAGCCCACTCCTGCGGAAAAAGCGAATACAAACAATCCTCGAATGGCTAAAAGAGCCTATACAGCAGGGAATTTCAATTACCGTCATCACTCGTCCTCCCGAATCCTACAAAGACGCAAGGCTAATTCAGGAGTGCATTGCATTGTTGCAATCTGCTGTTTCTGTTATCATAAAATCCAATATCCATCAAAAATATATCATCATTGACAACCGGCTTGTTTGGTATGGGAGCATCAACCTGCTCAGTTTCGGCAGTTCCGAAGAAAGTATTATGCGCTTGGAGTCAAGGGAATTGGCGGCAGAGTTGGAAGCCATGATGAAGTAAAATTGTAAAAACAATGTGTTGTCATCTCAAAAATTATCCATACCTTTGCCCCATCGCTCATTGAAACAATGCAAAAGACTGAAAATCAGTCGTGATAGTGTTTTCCCGCCCAATCAATGATATGTTGAGCCTCTTTCAATCCCGATTGAACTACATTATAGTTCAAATTACCGTCATATCCAAGCGTTAAATGTAACGTTTCGTATGTATTAAGTAATGGACGATTCATTTTCTTATCCATCTTACTTACTGCTTCCTGATAATCTTGAAAATCAGTACGTTGTCCACGTTTTAATTTTTGCTTTATACCTAATGCAGCGTCAAGGGCAGTCAATACACCACACCAAGCTGTATGACCCGCCATGCGGACATACTTCTTGTCACTATAATATTTGCCTTCTTTACCGGCTTTTTCCGAAAGGATTGTTTTTGCATTATCCAAATAGCGTTCGGCTTCGCGTATAGGATTTTTTGATTCTGGCATATTCGTTATAAATTTTATTTTTGTCCGGCAAATATATAGATTATTTCTGCAATATCAAAACTTCCTCATTATAAAATTTGGTCTATATAATAAATATACGTTACCTTTGGCAAAAATTAATAAAAAATATGCGTGTTCTGTATTTCGACTGTTTCTCAGGTATCAGCGGCGACATGGCGCTTTCGGCCCTGCTCGACTTGGGAATTGAAAAAGATTTCCTGATCAAAGAATTAAAAAAACTCCCGCTCGAAGGCTGGCAAATCGAATTATCTACTGTTCATAGAAATGGTTTCAATGCCAAACAATTAGAAGTAATTCTCGAAAAATCAACGCATTATCATCACTACGGCCATACTCACGGACATGAATCCGAACAGGAACACGCTCACCGTTCAATGGAAGATATTGAACGAATTATCAATATAAGTGGTATCTCCAACAATGCTAAACTTTTAGCAAAGAAAATCTTCATGCGTTTGGCCATTGCCGAGGCGAAAGTCCACAATACCACGCCCCGGGAAGTTCATTTTCATGAAGTCGGCGCGATTGATTCGATTCTTGATATTGTCGGAACAGCTATTTGCATCGACAGGCTCTCGCCTGACAAAATTTACGCATCCGATTTACAGGATGGTCACGGTTTTACCGAATGCCGGCACGGAAAAATTCCCGTACCCGTTCCGGCTGTGAAAGAAATATTTGCTGAAAAAAATATTCCGCTCAAACAAATTGACATTGAAGGAGAAATGATTACTCCTACCGGAGCTGCCATTATCGCCGAGTTAGCCGAAAGTTTCGGGTCAATGCCGAAAATGGAAATCATAAAAACCGGTTATGGCGCCGGTAAAAAAATATTTCCTTTGCCTAATGTTTTGAAAGTCGTACAAGGGGAGTTAGGGGTATTTTATTCTACAAAAACCCGTCCCCCCGAAGTATGCGAAACAAATTCCGGTGCGTAAAGACATTGAATCGTCGTGATTCCATTGGAATAATTTCCTTCACTTGTTACATACAACGGATATTCAAAGACATACGTTCCTTTCGGTAAATTGTAAAAATAATAATTCATCGAAGCGTCTTTGGGCGATTGATAATAAACCGCCGTTTGCGCCCAACGGATTCCCGACAATTGCTCGACAGGTTCAAAACAAGAAGCACGCATGTCTTTCAACAGCACATATTCAAAATCCCTGTCCGCACGGACAACCAAACGCACAACGGCTTTATCCCCAACCTTCAATGGCGTAGATTCCGTAACAGGCGACAAACTTTTTCCCGTCGCAGTCATTTTTTCTATAAACAGAGATTTTTCTACATTCAATCCGGTTTTTGCAGCTTCTATCTTGTCCAAATTTTCGAAATACTGCCAATAGAGCGCTCCCCAACCGGGAACAGCATTTTCCTGAGTGATTTTCACCCGGCTCATATCCGGCGTAATATCTTTAGTACCAAAAACTTCCTTGATATAGCCCGTTCCTGCCTCAGCTTTGGAAGTGTCAAATGATTGATTGCCGAGCTGTATGCTTGTTTTTCCCGTATCTTCCAACCAGTTTGAACCGGTTTGCAAAAGAATTTGAATCGTGCCGACCAATCCCGGCAGACTTTCCCATTCCTGCGTTTGCTTCTGTTTCAGCAGCCAAAGTTTCATTTCGTCCATTTCTTTGGGAGAAGCGCCTGTTTCGTAGAACGCTCTCATAATAAAACTCTGATTGGCAATGGCATTATTGAAAAAGAACGAATAAGCGCGAGCGTTTGCCCAAAACATGCCTGAATCCGGTTTGTGAGAAGCATGTTCGCGAAGTGATTTGACGATGGATTGAGCGATGCTTGTTTTTCCATTGCGTTGCAAAAACAAGGCGGCGATGGCGCGACCGTAAAGGTCGGGGATGTTTGCCCAATATTTTTCTGCGATTGAGGTATAGAATTTTGCGGCTTCTTCGGCTTCTCCAAAAGGATATTCCTTGTAGAGGGAGCGCACAAATAGGTATTCCAGCTCGTAAGTAGTTGGATACTGAGGCTCTTGAGTCTTTAAGGACTTTAGAGTCCTTAAATATTCATTGTAGTGCCGCAAAAATTCCCGGTCGATAAACCGAATCGCTTTCTCTTGCAGTTCTTTGACTCCGGTTTCTCCGGTTTCTTTCAAACCATACAATATCCATTGCGTAATCGACACACTCGAATTCATGCCTTTAAACCATGCCCAGCCGCCGTCTTCAGTTTGCAGCGAGCGGAGTTTGTCAAGCGCCTGACTGTTCAGATAATTTGTCCGGTTGAGGTCGAACAACAGCGATAATTTCTGCTTCATTTCCGTTTCGTTTTTGGCTTCCATCACCCAAGGTGTTTCCTCCAGCAAAACGGCTTTCAGTTCCTGATTCTTTTCAAGGTTTGATTGTAGAGACACCCTATTGGACGTCTTTACCGACGACGACCATGCCTCAATGATTTGTTTGATTTTCGGCGTAGATTTGGCGATGCGGGTAGCCGTCGAATTGGAATAATACGCTCCAAACCAAGACAATACATCGTCCGATTGGGGAGTAGTCAGGGAAGGTAAAGCCTGAACGGCATACCAAACCGGATTGTTCGTAAACTCCAAAGTCAAACGATAACTTTGCAGGGTAGAAGAATTTTTTTCCATCCGGTCGAAAGAAAACGTTTTTGTCTGTCCGCCCAAAATATCCAATGGCAGACTTTCCGTCACCAACATCCGGTTGGGGAGAACCGGAATTAAATGTTGTTCGCCATCAGTGAAATCGGTGGTTTTTGCAACTATCTTCATGGCTGTCAGGTCGATGCCTTCAGGAACGTCGAACGTCCAGAAAACGGCAACGGTTTTTCCGGCTTCAACGGTAAACGGTTGGGAGGCTTCGGGAACAACAATCGTCGTTTGCTCGGTACTTGGGTCAAAAAACTCGACGTTAATAGTCCCTGAAAGAGCTGATTCCGAAAGATTGGAAATCGTTGTGGAAATCGTCGCCTTATCGCTTTCGCGGATAAAACGGGGAACATTCGGAGCAACCATCAGCTTTTTCTGACTAACCGCTTCTTTCATGATTTGTCCGGATTTCAAATCTTTGGTATGCGCCAAGCCCATGAATTTCCAAGTCGTGTTGCTTTCCGGAACGGTGAAGGAAATCAGCGTTTCGCCGGCTTCGTTGGTTTTCAGTTGCGGGTAGAAGAAAGCGGTTTCGTTGAAGTTTTGGCGGATTTGGATAGGAGTTTCATCTTGAATTTCTTGCAAATCAGCTAAATCCACTTCAGCAGTTTCAGCAATCCTATTTTCAGCATGTATTCCTTTGTCCATTACTGCAACGGCACCTGTTCGCTCTGCTTTTTTTAATGTTCCATAACCTACAACTACAGCCTCTTCTAATTCAGGTCCTTCGGATGCAACCACAGACCTCATCATGGAACTGTTTCTAACGCCTTTCAACACGTTATATCTATTCATTGAAAACCCAAACCAATCAAAGTTATCAAACTTAAAATAAGGAACATGGACAGATTGATAGTTAATTGCAAAATTTCGGGAAGAAGTGGAAAATTCGTTTCCTCTCTCTATGTATGGATTCGGCAAGTGAATGTCACGAACCGGATAGAATGACCAACCATGCCGGTAAATTTTATCCAAAGAAGCATCATACACGGCTGCCAGCAATTCACCGGCAACGCCTTTTTGCTCAGCATCTTTCACCGATATTTTCCATTCTTCCTTTTGTCCGGGCAACAATTTATCACGGAAAACTTCCATTTTCAGGTCTAATTTGAGATTCGGTTGCTTCCGCAAAACATTTATTTCTTGTGAAAACACTTTTGAATCTTTGATAAAAGTGAAAGAAACCGTCACGCCGTCACCATACGATTCCAAGAAAGGAATTTTAATTTTCCGGTTTTCATTGTTCAAGATAAAACGCGATACCGCCGATTTTTTATTATCCTTATCTTTGAAAATTTCATATAAAACATAAACTTCTTTGGCCGACGAACCATAAATAATTTCAGCGCTTTCTCCTGTTGCACATTCGGTTTTAACCGGTATCAACCAGTCATAAACCGGTACCGGCGGCTGTTTATCTTTATCGGTGAATAAGGTAAAATCGGTCGAATACTCTTCGGCATCTTTTGCTGTCGCTATGATGCGGTATCTACCCGAAGCCAACGATTTCAGCTGACTGAGGTTAATTTCTTTTCCCGATTCAAAACTGTTTTCGATGAGTAATTTATCCGTTAACCAATCGTCCTTTTCGTTGTCTAATTTACCGGTTTCTTTGGGTTTCAGGCTGTAAACTTTGTATGCGCCGGTCACAGCCACCGGATTATGGCTTAAATTAACCGCTTCAATTTTGACAACGGAAAGGCTGTCTTTATTTATTTTTTCCGGTAAATCATTAATACCCAATATAAACGGTATATCTCCAATGCTGATTTGCGTTTCCGAACTTTGCGTTTCACCTTTCGCATCGGTAATGCTTACGGAAATCGTATAAGTATAACTTACACTTTTCCGGTCTTTGTCTTTCAATGTTTTTTCCGGCGTAAAACCGATTTCAAATTTGCCTTGTTCGTCCAAAGAAACATCTCCGGAAGCCACTTGCACCGGCTGCATCCACATTCGGTAAAACCAATGATATGAACGGCTTATCTTGTATTGAGCCTTTGCGTTTTGAATACTGACGCCCGAAAATGTTTTTGCATTTCCTTTAACAGTTACCTTGTCGCCGAAACGATAGCTGTTTTCATTTTTGTCGAATCGAATATCGAAAGTAGGACGTTTATATTCCTCTACTTGAAAATAGGCAGAGCTTACCATTTTATCCGTTCGTATCGAAAATTGTCCGTTCAGCGTACCTTGCGGCAAAACAAATTCACCGGTAAACGAACCCCATTCGTTGGTTTTCACTTGCATTTCGGAAATATTTTTTCCGTTGGCATCGTATAAAGCAACGGTAAATTCACGATTGGGAATCACCTGCATTTCCTTTAATTCGTAAGCAATTCCCTTGAAATAAACCGTTTGTCCCGGACGATAAATACTCCGGTCGGTAAAAAGATTCAACCGTTGAGTCGTTGTGGATGAATTATAATCGGATAACCACGGAACATTTGATACAACTAAAGATGTATCTGACTGATAGGCAGCTTGATAACCGGCGATATCTTTCTCTTTACCGCCCAAAGCCAAACCGTTGATGTCCGTCCGGAGTGTTTGAGATTTTACGAGCCGGTTGTTAGTCCTTTTATATAAATGAATAGAGCCGCCTTGAACCGGCTTTCCGCTCAACAAGTCAGCTACCATAAATTCACGTTTTCCCTCAACTACACGAGTAACCGTCGCCAAACGGCTAACGGAAAACTGTTGATTGGCAATCTGTTTCGGATCCGCATCGGAATAAACGACATACTCGTAATTTCCCAACTGTTCCATGGGAATTTTAATCGTTGTATCCGAATATAGATAAGGCGTTTCATTGACGAGATTTATTTGCTTGGTTAACACCAATTTACCGTTCATTTTGTATTGTCCTCTCCGCTCCCAATTGTTGGGATAAACCGAAACCGGAGCATTAATTTTATAGACTTTAAGGGTCAGTTTATCCAGATTTCTACATTTGATTTGTAAAGACAATTCTTTTCCCGGATACACTGTGTTATTGCTGTTTACAGTCAATTCGCTTTGGGTAATCTGCATCAAAAGATTTTTCAATAGACCGGTTCTTTCATAATCCGGATATTTTTTGATGCCTTCCAAACAGGTTTCATACCCCTGTTTCACAAATCTTTTACGTTCTGATTGCAGAATTTCATAATCATCATAGCCAACAACAATGTTATTGCCATTATTATAATAACTCGCTTTCCTATAAAGAATTTCCGCACAAAAATCTTCGGTGGCGAATTGTTTTTCCAAACGGTCGAGCGCTGCCAAATATTTTTCACCTTTATTTGCGTTATCTTCATCCGGTTCTTCATTTTCTAAAATGAAATCCAAACGGTCTAAATCGACCATTAACAGCGCAAAAGTATTTTTTTCCTGCGACCTGAAAGTCAATAAGTCCTGATACAATTTCAGGATTTGCGGTACAAACTTATATTTTTCACCTTGATTGGGTATTTCTTTCAATAAGTCAATCCCCCGATAAGCCAAAAAATCATACATAGTCGGACGCAACTCACGGGATGATTCGCCTGTTTGCAAAATATCCTTGTATTCCAAAGTATTCGTCTTTTGCAACAGTTCGGCAGGTTTCAAAGACCGTTTCACATAATCGGCAATCCGTTCCATAAAAATATTGGCCGGCCAAGTTTCCAAATCCGTTCCCGCCTCCGCAGCCGGCAAAGCGGTTCTTTGATTGATTTTATATGAATCATACCGGTAATATTGGCTGTATAGCTCAGCCAGAAGCGAATAGAGAACCGCTTGTTCCGTTTTATTTTTATCGTCTGCGGCAAAAGTTTCCATTTCACCGATGAGTCCGGGCAATTTGTCCCGGTCAATCACCGTTTCAAACTTGAGCTTGTAAATCATTGCTTTGATTAGTTCGGGACTGTTTTTCTCTTGCAAAGCCGATTGATAAATCCGATTTACCACTTCCAAAGCCGATTGAGGAAGAGACTGTTTTTCAAAATTATACACTTTATTCCATTCCAAATTCGGGGTTTGTTTTTCCTTCATGATAACATTTTTATTTGTTTGGGCATTCGCCGAAAACAACAAGAAGAAAGCAAAAATAAGCAAAAAATTTGTTTTCATATCTCATTTTTTATTAAATATCGGGTGCTAAGTTAAAAATAAATATGGATATGTTGTAACATATTTATATCTTTGTCTCTTTAATTAAGAATTATTTTAATAGAAGTGTGATGAACAAACATATTTTAGTTATTTTTCTTTGCCTGTTGTCAGGTATTTCTACAAAAATTTCAGGTCAAGACCAGGTGTTTAACACTATGAAATCGGAATTAAACCGTAATTTTTCGGTTCTGAAAACCCAGCCCGTTCCTGTGTATTATATTTTTCTCCGGATGGATGAATATCAGTCCATGACTTGCGTCGGAAGATTGGGACGCTTGCAAACAGCCCCGCGATTGGAAACTCCGACCCATGTTTTGTCTTCCGGCCTCCGCGTAGGCGATAGAAATTTGGATAACACGCACGAAATCAGGGAGTCCGAACAAGGTAGCTATAAAGATGTACGAATCGAAGCCGGCTACGTTCCCATCGACAATAATCCCGATGTGTTGAAAAAAGCAATTTGGCTGCAATTGGACAATTTGTACAAAGACGATGTTCAAATCTACGAACAAATCAAAGCCAACATGGCTGTGAAAGTAGAACAGGAAGACAAATCGCCCGATTTTTCCGTCGAAAAAGCCGAAAGCTATTACGAAGCGCCCGTCACTTGGGAATCGTTACATATCGACCCGAAAATCTGGGAAGAAAAAGTACGGAAATATTCAAAAATATTTAATGAAAACAGCGACCTTTTGGATGGTTCTGCCTATTTGTCAGCCATTTTGGTTCGCAAAACATTTGTTGATACGGAAGGACGTGAAATCGCACAAAATTCGGTCAGCTTTCAATTGGCGCTGACAGCCGAAGCGTTTGCCGACGACGGTATGCGTTTACCGCTCTACAAGACTTGGATGGGTTTTTCTTTGTCGGAATTACCATCGGATGAAGAAGTTATAAAAACTGCCGACGAAATGAGCCGGATGCTTTCCAAGCTGAAAAAGGCGCCGGTTGTGGAATCATTCTCCGGACCGGCCATTCTTTCACCCGAAGCGGCCGGTGTATTTTTCCACGAAATATTCGGACACCGCGTCGAAGGTTCACGCTTGAAACAGGAAATGGATGCGCAAACTTTCAAAAAGAAAATCGGCGAACGGGTATTACCCAAACAACTTTCCGTTATTTTTGACCCGACTATGAAATATTTCCGCGAAAAAACGCCGCTGAATGGTTATTATGTATTTGACGATGAAGGAATTCGCGGACAAAGAACGGAAGTCGTGCGAAACGGCGTCTTGAAAGGATTCCTGATGTCGCGCACGCCCATTGAAGGATTTGCTCATTCCACCGGACACGGGCGGGCGCAGGTAGGATTAGACCAAATTTCCCGCCAATCCAATTTAATCGTCGAAAGTTCCCAGAAACTCAGCCGGGAAGAATTAATCAAACAATTGCGCAAAGAAGCCAAAGCGCAAGGCAAAGAATATGCTTACTATTTCAAAGATGTTTCCGGCGGATTCACCAATACCAACCGATATTCTCCCAACGCTTTCAACGTGACGCCTTTAGTCGTTTACCGGATTTATACCGACGGCCGTCCCGACGAATTGGTGCGCGGCGTGGATTTGGTAGGAACGCCTTTAGCAATGTTTGCACAAATTGAAGCATGTGGGGACGAATACGCAGTCTTTAACGGAACGTGCGGAGCCGAATCGGGTTCCATCCCTGTTTCCTGCGCAGCGCCCGCGCTTTTAGTCAAACAAATCGAAACACAGAAACGGGCCAAAAGTCAATCGCAACCGCCGATTCTTTCCAAACCGGCAGGAACGGATATTTCACAGACTTCCGATACCGGCATTATTCTCGAATCCATTGCAAAAGAAACGGAACGCGCTTTACAAGGTCTCCGGTTGCCCGGACTGCAAGCGCCTTTCTTTATCTCTTACACGATTGGCGACGTTAAACAGTTGATGGTGAGCGCCTCAAACGGAAGCCTTGTAAATTCCAGATATTTTCCTTATCGGGGAAGCGCCGCACGCTTATTGATAGGAGATTATCAATGTACGGATGAAAATTTCACCGGTTCCACCGGCGGCTCGGTCGGTTATGACGGAACGATTTGTACGGACAATGACGAAACCGGAATCCGATATACCGTTTGGCGCGATTTGGATGCAATTTACAAAAATGCAGCGGAAGTCTATCAGCAAAAACTTTCCGCTATCAAGCAACTGAACATTCCGGCAAAGAATCTGGAACTGCCCGATTGGGACAAAACGAAGCCTGTCGTGATGAATAATATTCCGCTCCCGAATATTGATTTCAATGCATCAACCTACGAAGAATATGCCAAAGCGGTTTCAAGTGTTTTCAACGATTACAAAGAAATATTCAATTCCGACGTTTCGGTATATATTTATTCGGCAGTTATTTATGTGTATAATACGGAAAAATCGTCGCTCCGCATACCTTTGGTTTTTGCTTCCGTCAAATCGACCGCTCAAATCAAAACCGACGAAGGTGAAGACTTGCAAAACGGGTTTGACTTAACGGTAGGCAATCCGAAAGAACTTCCCGGCATCGAAGAACTCAGGAAAAGATGTAAGGAATTAGCGGAAAACCTGATAGAAGAAGCAAAAACGCCCAAGTTGGATGAATCCTATTCCGGTCCGGTTTTATTTGAAGGTACGACGGTGAGCCGGACATTTTACGGTAATTTCTTCTACGGAGAAAGTGCCTTAATCGCTGAAAGAAAACCGCTTACACCGGATGGCGTTTCCTTCGGCGGCAACAGATTGGAAGATATGATAAACAAACGGATTACCGCCAAAGAAATCACTATCGAGGACTTAACCGGAACGCCCGAATACAATGGCATAAAACTATTGGGCTACGTGCCGGTCGATGCCGAGGCAGTGATTCCGCCTGCCAAATTGACATTGGTCGAAAACGGAATCCTCAAAACTTTGCTGAATGACCGGGTACCGACAGAGAAAGTGCCTCATTCCAACGGACACTCCATGTTTACTTCGGGGGTCGGGCATACCACCAATACCGGCGTCGTCCGGATGACAAATACCTTACAAAAACCCAAAGAAGAATTACGCAAAGACCTCTTTCGTATAGCTAAAGAAGAAGGTTATGATTATGCTTACATTGTAAAAGGAAATACCGACCGGATGCAGTTGTATCAAGTCAATATAGCCGACGGTACGGAAAAAAGGGTTCGGTCGGCGACTATCAAGAATTTGAATCTTCAGGCTTTCAAGAAAATCGCCGGTGTTTCGGACAAAGAATTAATTTACAACGGGATGGCGGAAAATCTAATCTCTATCATTACGCCGGATGCTGTTTTGTTTGAGGAATTGCGGGTGCAAAATGACGGAGTGGATAATTTCAGGAAGCCGCCTTTAGTGGAATAGACTTGTGCATTATCAACACAGCTAAATATTTAAGACAAAAAGATGAAAAAATTATTCATTTTATTTTGCGGATTCTTATTCGTATTCCTGTTGTCTGCTTGTACGGCCAAGCAAACCTATAAATACGCTTTCCTGAATCCTGATTTGCCGATAGATGAAAGAGTGGACGACTTGGTAAACCGGTTGACGATAGAAGAAAAAATCGCCCAAATGCTAAATAATGCTCCGGCTATTGAGCGATTGGAAATTCCGGCCTACAATTGGTGGAATGAAGCTTTGCACGGCGTAGCCCGAAGCCCCTACCCCACTACTTCCTTCCCGCAAGCCATAGGCATAGCGGCTACCTGGAACACGGAAGCAGTCCATCAAATGGCCGACTACATATCGACAGAAGGACGCGCTATTTATCACGACGCTGCAAAGAAGGGACAAACAGGAATTTTCACGGGATTAACCTATTGGAGTCCTAACATCAACATTTTCAGAGATCCTCGATGGGGACGGGGACAGGAAACCTACGGCGAAGATCCTTTCCTTACTTCCGAAATCGGAACGTCTTTTGTGAAAGGCTTGCAAGGCGATGACTCAGTCTATCTCAAATCGTCGGCTTGCGCCAAACATTACGCCGTACACAGCGGTCCGGAATGGAACCGACACACATACAACGCCGAAGTGAGCAGCCATGATTTGTGGGATACCTATCTTCCGGCTTTCCGGGAATTGGTAACAAAAGCTCATGTAACAGGCGTCATGTGCGCCTACAATGCCTATTTCGGACAACCATGCTGCGGAAGTGACGTCCTGATGACCGATATTTTGCGCAACCAATGGCATTTTACCGGCTATGTCACCTCCGATTGCGGAGCTATCGACGACTTTTACCGGACACACAAGACCCATGCGGACGCCTCGGTGGCGGCGACCGACGCCGTGCTTCACGGTACGGACTGCGAATGTGGAAATCAAACCTACCAGGCATTGGCCGACGCGCTTGCCGGCGGACTTATTACCGAAGAGCAGATAAACGTTTCGCTCAAAAGGCTCTTCAAGATACGTTTCCGTTTGGGCATGTTTGATCCCGACAGCCGCGTACCTTATTCCAAAATATCTCTCTCGGTATTGGAAGATCCCGAACATCAGGCTCATGCGTTGCAGATGGCGCAGCAATCCATTGTATTGTTGAAAAATGAAAACCATCTCTTGCCCTTGGATAAGAAAAAACTGAAAAAAATAGCCGTAATAGGCCCCAATGCCGATAGCAAAAGCGTTCTGCTGGCGAATTATTATGGTTATCCGACCCACATTTCCACCTTGCTGGAAGGAATCAAGTCCAAAGCAGGCGATGTAGAGGTCGTATATGACAAAGGCGTAAACCTGACCGACAACTATGTATTTACCTCCTTTTACAAGGATGAACTTTTCACGTATAATGGAAAGCAGGGATTTATGGCCGACTATTACCAAAATACAAAACGGGAAGGTCAGCCTGCCCTCTCGCGACAGGAAACAAAAGTAGATTACCGGTGGGGAGACGGACAGGAAATAGCGGACGGCCTCATTACCCGCCAAATGTCGGCCGCATGGAAAACGGTTTTTACACCCGAACAGACCGGGGAAGTATGCTTTGAACTAAAAGCCGATGACTGGGCGGAACTCCATATCAATGGCGTAAAACAAGAAAAAGTTGGAAATATCAATGCGTATTATCCCTTAGAAGCAGAAAAGGGCAAACCGTATCAGATAGAAATATTTTATCGTCAATATGCCGACAATGCGGAAATAACTTTCGATGTAGGAACATTGAAAACAGCCCGTCCAAAAGAAACGGCAGCCTCCGTGAAGGATGCGGACGTAATTATTTTTGCAGGAGGTATCTCTTCCATAGTGGAAGGAGAAGAAATGAGCGTACAGATCGACGGCTTCAAGCGGGGCGACCGTACTTCGTTAGATCTGCCCGCCGTTCAGAAAGAAATGTTGAAAGAGCTGAAAGCAACAGGTAAACCGGTCATATTCGTTTTGATGACAGGAAGCGCCATCGGCTTGGAATGGGAATCGCAAAACCTGCCGGCCATTGTGAATGCATGGTACGGAGGACAAGCCGGCGGACAAGCGATTGCCGATGTCTTGTTTGGCGATTACAATCCGGCCGGACGTCTCCCGGTTACTTTCTACAAAAGCGTAAATGACTTGCCGGATTTCGAAGATTACAGCATGGCCAACCGTACTTACCGGTATTTCTCCGGAACACCAATCTATCCGTTTGGTTACGGATTGAGCTATACAACTTTTGGCTACAGTAATCTGGAAACAGGAAAAACAGCAGATGCTTCTTCCCTTAAAGTGAAAGCCGTCATATCCAATACCGGTGATAAAGAAGGGGACGAAGTGGTACAGCTCTACCTGTCAAATAAACGGGACTTCGCAACCCCCATCCGGGCGCTCAAGGGATTTAAGCGGATACATCTGGCGCCGGGAGAATCCAAAGAAGTGGAATTTATCCTCTCTGCTGAAGATTTGTCGATTGTGAACGAAGCCGGAAATTTAGCGCCAATGAAAGGAGATGTGACGATTTCCGTCGGTGGCGGCCAACCTTCCGCATCTTTACTTTCCGCTCAACAATGTGTTCAACAACAAATAAATCTTCCGTAAAAAAACAAGCCGCAGACTTTCACCTGCGGCTTTATTTTTACTAAAAAAATCATGAAGATGTGATTAAATTACATCATGCCACCCATTCCGCCACCCATCGGAGGCATAGCCGGAGCGGGATTATCTTCTTTCTTTTCGCTGATTACACATTCGGTGGTCAGGAACATACCGGCAATAGACGCGGCATTTTCCAAAGCTACGCGGGTAACTTTCGTCGGATCGATAACGCCGGTTTTGTACAGATTTTCGTAAACATCGGCACGGGCATTGTAACCGAAATCGGCTTTGCCTTCTTTTACTTTCTGAACTACCACAGCGCCTTCTTTTCCGGCATTGCCGACAATCTGGCGAAGCGGTTCTTCGATAGCGCGTTTGATGATTTCGATACCGGTTGTTTCGTCTTCGTTTTCACCTTTCAAACCTTCCAAAGCCGAAATAGCGCGGATGTAACCAACGCCGCCGCCCGGAACGGTTCCTTCTTCAATCGCCGCGCGGGTAGCGCTCAAAGCGTCGTCAACACGGTCTTTCTTTTCTTTCATTTCTATTTCCGAAGGTGCGCCTACATAAAGTACGGCAACGCCACCGGCTAATTTTGCCAAACGTTCCTGCAATTTTTCGCGATCGTAATCGGAAGTGGTTGCCTCAATTTGCGCCTTGATTTGAGAAACGCGGGCAGCAATTGCCGCTTTGTCTCCCGAACCGTTCACAATTACTGTATTGTCTTTGCTTACAGTCACTTTTTCGGCTGTACCCAACATATCAATCGTAGCGCCTTCCAATTTCAAACCTTTTTCTTCGGAAACGACAATACCACCTGTCAATACGGCAATGTCTTCCAACATTTCTTTGCGGCGATCGCCGAATCCCGGCGCTTTTACCGCGCAGATCTTCAAAGAACCGCGCAAACGGTTTACAACCAAGGTTGCCAGAGCTTCAGATTCAATGTCTTCTGCTACAATCAATAAAGGACGTCCGGTTTGAACGGTTTGTTCCAAAACAGGAAGAATATCTTTCAATACGGAGATTTTTTTATCGTAAATCAGAATGTACGGATTTTCCAGGTCGGCTTCCATTTTTTCCGTATTGGTTACGAAATAAGCGGAAATATAACCGCGGTCGAATTGCATCCCTTCTACAACGTCCACGTAAGTATCAATACTTTTGGATTCTTCGATTGTGATAACGCCTTCTTTTTTCACTTTTTGCATGGCTTCTGCAATCAAAGCGCCGATGGTTTCGTCACCGTTGGCAGAAATTTTAGCCACATTTTCGATTTTGCCGAAATCGTCGCCAATCGCTTGGGATTGTTCTTTCAATGAGCGGACTACTGCTGCAACACCTTTGTCGATACCGCGTTTCAAATCCATCGGGTTTGCGCCGGCAGCTACATTTTTCATACCTACACTGATGATGGACTGTGCCAAAACCGTAGCGGTGGTTGTACCGTCGCCTGCATCGTCATTGGTTTTGGAAGCTACTTCTTTCACCAACTGAGCGCCCATATTCTGGAACGGATCGGACAATTCGATTTCTTTGGCTACGGTCACACCGTCTTTCGTAATTTGCGGGGCGCCGAATTTTTTATCAAGAATCACATTACGCCCTTTAGGACCCAAAGTTACTTTTACTGCATTTGCTAATTCATCGACTCCTTTTTTTAACAGGTCGCGTGCATCAATGTCAAATTTAATTTCTTTTGCCATAATATCTTAATTATTTAAATGATTGCTAAAACGTCCGATTGACGCATAATTAGGAATTGCTCTCCGTCCAGTTCGATTTCGGTTCCGGCATATTTTCCGTAAAGAACCGTGTCACCTGTTTTAAGGACCATTTCTTCGTCTTTAGTTCCGTTGCCAACTGCAATTACTTCCCCTTTCAGAGGTTTTTCTTTTGCTGAATCGGGAATGATAATCCCGCTGACCGTTTTTTCTTCCGCTGCGGCCGGTTTCACCAGCACTCTGTCTGCTAATGGTTTAATACTCATAATTATTAATGTTATTAATTGATATTTAATTAAACAATATTTGTTTTTTGTTCATAATCCCTACCAATTCTGTGCCAAACTCAAAAGGCTGACAAATTGGCAAAGAAAAAAATAAAAAAATTTCCGGTTTTGTTTGTTTATTTAAAAATATTGCTTACTTTTGTGATATTATTTTAATATCATTTTAATAAATAAATTAGTATGGAAACGAAAGAGAAAGTTTTTGCAGGAATGAAGTTAAACGGTATTATGATGCTGATTTTTAACATTGTATTTTTATTTGCAGTGATTGCGCTGTTTATATTTGGCGTTAATGAAGCGACAAAGATTCCGGTATGCGGAATTTCGTGTATCGTGTTGGCGATTATCGGGTTTATCAAGAATACGATTTTTTGGGTGGGCTTTATGCAGATTGAACCCAATGAAGCGCGTGTACTTGTGTTTTTCGGAAAATACAGGGGAACGGTGAAAGAGGACGGTTTCTTTTGGGTAAATCCGTTTTTTTCAAAGAAACGGCTGACATTGCGCGCCCGCAATTTGGACGCCGAGCCGATTAAAGTGAATGATAAAAAAGGCAATCCCGTGATGATCGGACAAGTTTTGGTTTGGCGGGTGGTGGATACTTACAAAGCTTCGTTTGAGGTGGACAATACCTCGACGGCGTCGGTGATTACACAAAAAACCGACAATGTGGCAGACAAAATGAAGGCATACGAACATTTTGTCAAAGTGCAGAGTGATGCAGCTTTACGGCATGTGGCCGGACTGTTTTCCTACGACAATATGGAAAATGAAGACGAAAAACTGACTTTGCGTTCGGGCAGGGAAGAAATCAACGAGATTCTCGAAAAACAATTGAACGAAAGATTGTCCATCGCAGGCCTTGAAGTAATGGAAGCACGGGTAAATTATCTGGCTTATGCGCCTGAAATTGCAGCCGTTATGTTGCGACGCCAACAAGCCGACGCCATCATCAGCGCCCGCGAAAAAATCGTTGACGGCGCCGTCGGAATGGTAAAATTAGCGATTGACAAACTGTCGGAACAAGGGGTAATAGAATTAGACGACGACAAAAAAGCAGCGATGGTAAGTAACTTATTGGTAGTGCTTTGTAGCGATGAACCGGCACACCCCATTGTCAATTCGGGAACATTGTATAATTAACATTTATACTCTACAATCAGGAACACATGAAAGCAAAAGAAGAAATCAGTTTTTACGAAAAGCAAAAAATGCCGTGGTATTTTCAATTGATACCTGTCGTCTTACTATTAGTAATCATTTATCCTTTTATTGCGGAAATCAGATTAGGTGAAAATATTCGGCCGTTTCCGTTTATTATAGCGGTGATTGTATCTACTTCTATTGTAATCCTATACTTTATTATTTCGTTGGAAACGATTATAAATGAAACCGGAATATATATCAAAATGTTTCCGTTTATGTTCAAATTCAAGGTGTTTGCATGGGAAATTATTGAAAATGTTGAAGTCCGGAAATATAATCCGATTACAGAAGCAGGCGGTTGGGGCTGGCGTACCGGAATTACTTCCTCGGCCTACAATCTTTCCGGAAATAAAGGTTTAATCTTGAAAATCAAGAAAAACGGATTTGTCAAAACAAGAAAAATATTAATCCGCACGCAACATCCACAGGAAATACAAGAGATTTTGATGAAACTTGGGAAAAATATAAATGTCTGATAATAAAGAAAATAAAACCAAAAATTTCGTTCTTCGCATCGACAGTAATACAATGAACGAAATTGAAAAATGGGCGGCCGATGAGTTTCGAAGCGTCAACGGGCAGATTTTGTATCTGCTTGACCAGGCGCTAAAAAAGAGTGGGCGCTTGCCCAAAAAACACAACTAAAAAAGACTTGCCCAAACCGGTACCGGAAAGTTGGGCAGGTCTATGAGGCAGAGTTGCCCAAGTCTTCCCAAGAGAGTTGGGCAACTCTCCGATATAGCTCCGGACAAATCTGTCCAATCGTGTCGGGTAAGTCTGCGGAAAAGTCAAAAGGCAGCTTTTTTTCGCTAACTACTATTTTTTTGCTTGCGAATTTAAGAATTTCTATACTTTATTTTTGGAAATTAAATTTTTTATGTACTTTTGCAACAATTTCAATGGATTAAGTGTAATTCAGTTGTTTATCGTGTGAATTAAATTTGCGAGATTAATGACGATAAACATTTTAACAGTTCCCTGCACTTTTATCATTTTAAAATTTTATAACAAACTAAATTATGCTAAAGAAAACTCTATCTTTCAGATTAACAGGTGTTTGTTTAGTGTATTTTAATTAGCTGATTAAGAGAACTTAATATTTTATTTACTTAACTACATTTTTTATGAAAACAAAAATTACTTTTTTAACACTGTTACTCTGTTCTATTCTATCAGGACAAGTATTTGCAGAAAATTCCGTACAACGATTAAACGGAAAACCTGCCATGACACAAGGGCGTCTTTTCTCAAAAATGATAAAGGGAAAAGCGCAAGTAAACAAAAGACAAAAAGCGCAGTTGCGTGCGGACAATACCGCCGGTGCAGAGCAAACGGCTGCTCCCTCCCTGCGCGCCTCGCTTGAACCCGGACACAGCCGTCCGGACAGCGCTATCTATCATTCTACTTACGGTGATTATGAGAAGAAAAGCGTATTTTCCTACAAAGGAGATACAATTATTGAAACGACCTACGATAAAGGGTATTATGTTTATAATCCGGAAGAAGATTATTACATCTGGGTAGAAACAGACACATGGTATCTGCCTGATTACCAGAAAGAAGAATACGTTTTTGATACAAACGGAAACATACTATTCTATTGCAATACGGGTTATGAAAACTATATCCTTAGCTGGGGCGATAAAGAAGAATATGCCTATAATGCCAACGGCACACCGCTATCGGTTAAATATTTTGACTTCGAGAACGACGAATGGGTGCTTTATTATGAACAGATTTATCTATATGACGCGAACGGGATGCTGACCGGCGGGTCGATAATCAATTATGATGAAGGAATCCCCTATCCGATGCCGATGACCGTCTCCGGCACCGTGGAAAATTTAGAAATAACAATCGTTGTGGATGGAATGGTGCTGGCAAAGTTTGTGCACCATTATGATCCGGCAACGATGAGAGAGCTGGCGTCTGAATCCTATTACTTGTCGGACGAGGGCGTCTTGGAATTGGGCATGGCTTTTGAATATACGTATGACGCTGCAGGACGGTTGATATTGGAATTAGGAAATGAAAGCGACTATTACTTCTGGAAAACGGAATATGCGTACAATGCCAATGGCAAAAAAATCTCCGAAACGGATTACCGTGGAGGGGAAACTATCAACGATCCTTATATCTTAGATGATAAAACAGAATATGAATATGCCAATAACCGCTTGGCTAAGATTATGGTGTATAATTATTACAATAATGAGAACGGCGAGTTGTATAGCACAACGACCTTCTACTACGGCAATGGCAGCAGCATCCTGTCCCCTGAGGCAGCCAAGGTGTTGGGCATTTATGCTGCGGATGGGTATCTCACCTTTGATTTGCCTGTGCAAACGGCTAATGCTACGCTTCAACTTATCGATCTTACCGGGCGGACGGTTTTGAAGGCGCAAGCTGTATCCGGCAAGCCGGTGGCGATACCATCTTTGCGTGGCGGCGTGTATATTTACCGCATCATTGCAGAAAGTACCACCTATAACGGAAAAATAATTATCAAATAAATTGTATGCAAATAAGAAACAAAGAGAGGCTACTCGTTGCGCAATGAGTAGCCTCTTATAAAAAATAAGTGACTACTCATTTTGTGTTGAGAGCCACTCCATCGAATACAAGTCTTCAACCTTAACCGATTGTTGTTCGCCGGTAAGCATATTTTTTAGTGTCAATTTCCCGGTTTCAATTTCACTTTCGCCTGCCAATACGACAAACGGAATTTTGTTATTGTCGGCATATCCCATTTGTTTTTTCAGTTTGGCGGCTTCGGGATATATTTCGGCACGAACGCCGGAATTTCTTAACCGGTTCAGAATCGGCAAAATGAAATTTTCTTCTTTTTCTCCGAAATTGATAAACAAAACCTGGGTTTGTTGGGTCGAATCTTCCGGATACAAATCCAATTGGTTCAATACGTCGAAAATGCGGTCGGCGCCAAAAGAAATGCCAATGCCCGAAACGTCCGGCAATCCGAAAACACCTGTCAAATTGTCGTATCTGCCACCACCGGTGATGCTGCCGATTTCGACGTCCAAAGCTTTTACTTCAAAGATGGCTCCGGTGTAAT
>BNTV01000040.1 GCA_025996865.1 Bacteroidia bacterium | reverse complement strand
TGTTAATTTCTTTGCTTTCTCTCCGACGGCGGCAGTGGGTATTACCAAGGGTGCAACAGCATTGGCGGGTCAATACGATACGATTCCCGGTGAACCAAGCATCGAGTATGAGTTGCCCACCGTGCTTGCCAACCAGGCAGACTTGCTGGTGGCCCGTCATTCCGGCACTTATGCCGCTGAAGGCGCTTCCGGGGTTACCTTGAATTTCCGCCACGCCCTCTCGCGTGTCCTGTTCCAGGCAAAGAGCGAAAGCTCGATGGATTTTATCGTGTCGAGCATCAAGTTGAAAAACGTTAAGGGCAAGGCTACGCTGGATTTGAACAATGTGCCCAAGGATGCCACAGCGTTTCCTTACCCGACCGATAATGCTACCATTGATACGGTCGGATACCAAACGTTTTGGGAACCTGATAACCCAACAACACCCACCGTTGTTGACCTGGAGGCAAATCTGACAACTACTGCCGTTGCGGGTGGCGGCGCCTGGACTTACATTGTCGGCGACGCCGATGCGCTTTACGTCATTCCGCAGGAAAACGAAGCTTCTGATTTGAAGAATGCAACCCTGGTAGATGGCTTATTTACAGCTCCTTCTGATTTTTATATTGAGATTACTTACAGGGAAGATGGAGCCGGTGCGACAGACAGGACTTATGCCGTTCCTGTTCCGGCCATTGTGGGCGATGCATATAAATCTTCCATCGCCTTTGAAATGGAACGCCAATATACCTTCCAGTTTGAACTGTTCGGTAAAAAACCCATCGAATTTAAAGGTGTTAAGGTAAGCGATTACGATGAAGTTACCCAGGAAGAGCTGCTTCGTTTGCATTGGGCAGGTTCAAATATCTATTATGATGCTGCGCTTAAGCATTTGACGTTTGCCGACAGCGACGATAAGAGCAAAGAGCAGTATCAGGGGGTGTTCTTCCAGTTTGGTAGCCTTACAGGTATCTCGCCTGAAGGTCTATATACTCAAGGTAATACGGTAATTTATCCGATGGGAGGCGAGCCTATTACCGCTGCTCCGGCTTGGAATGCTATTCCTCACGTTACGTCTGATCCCGGCGCTCATCCCCGTGATGCTAAATACCTGACCGAAACAGCCTATGACACTATCAGCGGAGTAGGCGATATATGCAAATATTTAACAGAGAGGGGTTGGGCTCCAAAGGGTAAACGCTGGCGCATGCCGACTTCGGCTGAGTTTGGAGACGCGGGCGATTACGGTAATGTCGGCGCCGCCATTTGGCCTGCTGTTTCTACCGCCGTGAATGCAGACGGCACCACTGCCTTTGCCAACGGAAAGCAGTTGCGAAAATTAAACACTCCGTTCTTCCCCGCTTCCGGGTTTCGTAACGATTCGACGGGTGAATTGGGCACCGTGGGTCAGTACGGCTATGCATGGTCTTCATCACCGAGCAGCGCTATTAACGGCTTCTTCTTGTCCTTCGGTAGCACAGCGGCGTACCCAGCGTACAACAACCGTCGGACGTTCAGCTTCCCTGTCCGCTGTGTGTCAGAATGATTGTGACCTGAGCTAACCCCTCTGTTGAAGCGCTTGCAGCAATGGAGGGGCAGCGAATTGGCCGGAATAATGGTATATATTCGACAGGCGCAAATTCATTCGCGCCTGTGTGGGTATATTTTTACGTGTATATCGTGTGTGGAGATGCGCGGGAGCGTGTCTCCATACTTTTTTAGTTACGTTTTGCTTTGTTCGTCCTTACATTTTTTCAAACTTCAAGTTGACTATAAAAATCCGTAGGATTTTCATATCAAGGCTAAATATTAAATTGAGGTGCTGAACCCGGAAGACCGTAAGGTCTTCTACTTGGGTAACCCCGCGGCAAGCGAAGCGCAGCCCGGGGTAGAGCGACCCCTCATCATCCCCTCAACTCCGATAAGGAGTTGAACTTATTTACTTCAAAAGCATCAAAAATCAACAAGAACACCATAAAAAGGAAAGTTTTGTTGACGAGATAAGGCGTCTTTTCAAAGAGAATGGAATTGATTTGGATGAAAAATGGTTTTGGCAGGACGAATAAATTCAACTCCTCTATCGGAGTTGAGAGGATGATGAGGGGTCGCTCTACCCCGGGCTGCGCTTCGCTTGCACCGGGGTTACCCAAATAGAAGACCTTACGGTCTTCCGGGTTCAGCACTTCAATTTAATATTTAGCCTTTTAAAAAGATTGTGCAACCAAAAAATATTCATACCTTTGTAATTACAATTGAAATTAATAAAAACAAACAAAGATGAAAACGACAGAAACAAAAGAAGCCCCCAAAAGCGTTTCTAAAGAGGAAACCGGCAAACCAAAGAAATTAAATGCCCTCGGTGAATGGATTAATAGTCCGGACTGGAAGCCTTTTATTAAAATAATAGATATGAAAGCCGTAATGAGATGAGGTATTATTTAGATACAAATATATTGGTTTTTATATTGTCAAATCCGAAAGAAGATATAACTCGCGAAGTTGCAGAAAGGATATTTGATTATTCCAATCAGCTTTATGCAAGTTCCATAACCATTAATGAATTGATATTACTTTATAAAACCGGTAAGATAGAACTATCTGACTGCAAATCGGCAGAAGATATTATTACCAAAATAAAGTTCTACGATATTGAGATTATCTATTACAACCAGTACCATTTGTCAAAATATGTTGCCTTGAATTTAGCTTCCGACCATAAAGATGCAAACGACCACGCAATCATTGCCCAAGCCATAGCCGACAAAATCCCCATTATTTCATCGGACGGAAAATTCAAACTTTACGAAAAACAGGGCTTGCAGTTAGTGTTCAACAAACGGTAATCCTTGCCTGCCAAAACAGAAAGTTTTAGTTTTCCGAAGGTATGCTGAATTCTTTATCGGCAAACAGCGCCGCCAATCCCGAAATCTGTTTGAATCTGAGCAATTCGTCCTTATCCATGCCGATATTGTTCATGATCCAGGCGTCGCTCATTCCCGCCTTTTTAAGTTCGGCTACAATATTGGTCATCAGTTCAATACTGTGGGTTCCGCGGGCGCGGTTATGCCTTATGGTTGAGGCCATCCGGTTCGACAAGTCTTTGTTTATCACGGTTACGGGCAAGAAACCTTTTTCCCGTTCATAAATACGGTTGGATGTTTTCATGACTAAGTACCGGTGAAATCCATCCACAAGTTCGTATATATCTTCTTCGGGAAGGTAATAACAAACGCAAGGCATCGTGTATCCGTCTTCCCAGACGGACAATTCGAGAAGTTCCATTTCCGGTGGAGCCACGACATTCGGGTTATAGGCGTTCGCTCGTATTTTCTCTATCGGTATGGGCCTTACATTGTAAACAGGGCTTAAAAAATTCCGGTCATCTTGCATGTGTATATATTTTGATAAAAATCCATGATTTTCTTTTTATTTTCGATTTCCTTTTTTGTCAGGGCAAATCCCATGTATTTACACAAGTGGTCATTCTTGAGAATACACATACACATCCGTTTGAAGGTAGGTAAACTCTTGAATTCCGCCATGTCTATATCGTCCTGATAGTTCATCTTCACAGGATACTTGCTTGTTTTATAATTCGTATGATTCATTACCTCAATCTCAATACCGAATTGCTGCAACTTATCAATCGTTTCTTCAGACAGACAACCGCCTTTGTTGCGCCAGAAATTAATGCTCACGGATAGTTTTTGCAAGTAATTCAAGCGTGTTTCTTCGGGCAGCGTGGACAGCAGGAAGTGCATATAGCTTTCCCATGTATGTCCGCGCGGAAGGCGCGCTTTATATCTCGCGACAACGCTTGTATGACCATAAAGCGCCGTGAAATTTACGCCGTTTACACGGCATATCATTTTACCCCACATGTCGGGGTCGATAACGCGGTAGAGCGAAAGACTCTCTTGCGCCGTGGATATAAACGGGCTGGCTACCCGCTGCTTGTCCAAAGACACACCTGCCTGGTAATAAAGATCATACAGATGGTTGTAATCCCATCCGAAACGGCCGTTTGCGATCCATATATCCGTTGTTAGCCAATCATATATCGCGTAGGCATTGTAAATATTGTCGGCCAGTTCGTGCGTCCATTGCAGGTTACGGTACATATAACGCCTTTTATTCCCATGGATCGCCTTCCAGCGATGATAGCTTTCCTGGGTGCGTATCCCGACCAGGCAACAAGTCTTCTTCGCATTTTTCAACTGGTGATACCATTGGGCAAAAAGGGTTTGGAAATCATAGTCCCACATTTCCCCGTCATAAAACGGAAAATGATTTTTCGTATAACTGTCCGGAGGTATTTCCCTCACCCAAAATTCCTTGCACGCATCGTCCCAGGGACGCCAAAAAGTCTGGTACATGGAGGTGCAGGTACTCACCTTGAAAGGCACGCATACGCGATATACCTCAATGATGTCGGGGTTTGCCCGGAATACACGGTCAATGTACCGGAGCGTTTCATGGTACTGTACTTCATAATCCATGTGGAAAACGCCGATTTTTACGTTAAGGTTGTTTTCCCTCACATATTGTATGCAAAGATTCAGCAATACACTGCTGTCTTTACCGCCGGAGAAAGATATATAAATATTATCAAATTCATTGAACAATATTCCCAACCGGGACATTGTTAATTCATGGACGTTTTTTTTCATTTTTTGAATGCGTTCATTTTTACATATCTTTTCCAGCGAAGTATAATCGAAAAGCCGTTTCGTTCAAAATCGGGGATGTGTCGTATTTGCGTTATCGATTCTATATTGAAATCAGGCAGTAATACCCGGACAACTTCTTTCAACAGCAGAGAGAAAACCTTGCTGTCGTCGTCTTCAACATAATAATTATTTATGGTCGCTTTTCCGTCTTCCAGTTTTACCGGAATAAAACCCCGTGTGGTGCCTTCTTCAACGGCAACGAACCAACAATAATTGTCGGAAGTTTTATAGGGGTAGTTGAGGTTATATTTCAATACATCCTCATTCATTACCAAGTGCGCCACCAGATAATAAAGCCGGTGGTCTTCTCCCTCCAGTCTAATAATTTCCATTAATCCCTATACGAATAGTTTGTTTAAGATGCAAATATACGGATATTGAATGAATAAAAAAATATTATCCGGCAAATAGTGTAATCAAATATATATTGTAACTTTGCCGGTACAAATTTTAATCTAAATTAATCGTTATGGAAATGAGAAAGTATTTTTTGGGAATGGTTTCGCTATTTTTATTAATAGCCGGCTGCCAGAAGAACGCGGCGGAATACCGGACGATTTCGGGAAAAGACGCGAACGGGTATGCTTACGAAGAAGTCACTAACGACCCTTACAAAGCGCGTATTTATACGTTGAACAATGGATTGAAGGTGTATTTATCGAAAAACACGGATGAACCCCGTATTCAAACTGTAATTGCCGTCCGTGCCGGCGCGAAAGACGACCCGCGCGACAATACGGGATTGGCGCACTACTTGGAACACATGATGTTTAAAGGTACCGATCACTATGGAACTTCGGATTGGGAAAAGGAAAAACCACTGTTGGACAGTATTTTCAATTTGTTTGAAGTTCATAAGGCGGCTCAAACGGCCGATGAAAAGAAAAAAATCTACAAACAAATTGACGCCGTTTCACAGGAAGCGTCCAAGTACGCTATTTCGAATGAATACGACAAGATTGTCGGTGCGCTCGGCGCTTCGGGTACGAATGCTTTCACCAGCTACGACCTGACGGCTTATGTGAACGAAATTCCCGCAAACGAAATCGAACGCTTCCTGAAATTGGAATACGACCGTTTCTCGAATATCCAACTGCGGCTTTTCCACACGGAATTGGAAACTGTGTATGAAGAGTTTAACATGTATCAGGACAGAGGAACTTCCATGCTGTGGCAAAAAGTATTCGAAGGTCTGTTCAACAAACACCCTTATAAAGTGGATATTATCGGTTTGCCGGAACATTTGAAAAATCCTTCAATGAAAAGTGTAATGGCTTTCCAGAAATATTTCTATGTGCCGAATAACATGGCGGTTATGATGAGTGGAGATTTGAATTATGAATCTACCATACAACTCGTTGATAAGTATTTCGGTCAAATGCAACCGAATGAAAATCTGACACATGCCGAGCCGGTTAAAGAAGAACTGCTTACAACAGCAAAAACGGTTGAAGTGACGACCCCCGACCAAGAAATGATTGCCGTCGCTTACCGGTCCGGCGATGCCAAATCGAAAGACGTCGATTATCTTGATTTGATCGGTTCCATTTTATCCAACGGAACGGCCGGTATGATTGATTTGGATTTATTGCAAAAACAGAAAGTTTTGAATCTTTATGCCGGTTCGGAATCATTAAAAGATTACGGGCTTTTTATATTTATGGGAACGCCCCGCGAAGGACAAACTTTGGAGGAAGTAGGCGGTTTGATTCAGGACGAAATCCGGAAGCTGAAAGCCGGAGATTTCGATTCTACACTAATAGAAGCAGTTATAAATAATTATAAATTGGATGTTATCAGAAAAACCGACAATCGTTATTCCGCTTGCTATGATTTTCTAAGCGCTTTTATCAATGAAATTGATTGGAAAGATGAAACGGCGAGAATCGACGAAATCTCTAAAATTACCAAAGCGGATTTGGTTGCTTTTGCCAACGATTTCTTCAAGGATAACAACTACATAACCGTTTACAAACGGACAGGGGAAAACAAGAATAAAGTAACAGTCGAAAAACCGGCTATTACTCCGATTACAATTAATCGCGAAAACGAATCGGTACTCGCCAAGGAAATTCTGTCCATGGAAACGACACCTGTCGAACCGGTGTTCTTGGATTATAAGTCTTTGATAAAGAATCAAAAAATAAAAGACGGTATAGACTTTTATTATACGAAAAATCCGGATAACCAACTTTATTCTTTAAATCAATTTGTAGAAATTTCGAACGTGACGGATAAAAAGTTGGCGCTGGCTTTCCGCTATTTGCCTTATCTGGGAACGTCCAAATATTCGCCCGAAGCATTGAAAATGGAAATGTATAAACTGGCAATGAGTTTCAACGCCTATTCGACCTCCGGACGCAGTTATGTCACCCTTTCCGGTTTGAACGAAACTTTTGACCGTTCGCTCGCTTTGATGGATGAAATGATAAACGACGCTGTCGTTAATCCAGAAGCATACAACAATTTGGTGAACGATATTCTCAAAGAAAGAGCCAATAGCAAACTAAATAAAAACAGGATTCTCAACGGTTTGATTACTTACGCACTCAACGGTTCCAAATCTTCTTTCACCGATATATTAACGGAAGCCGAACTGAAAGCCGTTAATCCGCAGGAATTGATTGACATTATCAAAAATTTCTCCGGTTACAAACACGGGTATTATTATTACGGACCTGACGCCGATACAAAAGTGGCCGGTGTGCTGAAAAAAGTGAAAACCCCTGAAACACTGGCAGATGTTCCGGTAAAAGTTGATTATCCCGAATTGCCGATGGATAAACCGGTTGTTTATTTTGCCGACTACGATATGGTTCAAACCGAAGTTTTCCTCGTAGCGAAAGACGTGAAATTCAATCCGGCCTTAATACCCTATCAATCCATGTTTAACGCTTATTATGGAGCCGGCATGAACTCCATTGTATTTCAGGAAATCAGGGAAGCTCGCGGCTTAGCCTATTCGGCTTATGCTTACGTAACTTCGCCTCGTTACGCCGACAAATCCAATTACGTGCAAGCATACGTGGGAACGCAATCAGACAAGATGGCGACGGCAATCGACGCGTTTAAGGAAATGTTGAGTAACATGGCCAAATCGGAAAAATCCTTTGATTTGAGTAAAGAAAGTGTTTTGAACAACATGCGTTCGGAACGCATTATCAAAGAAAATATTTTCTGGAATTATATGGATTTGAAAGATAAAAATATTGATTATGATATCCGGAAACCCGTTTATGAAACGATTCAAACCATGAAATTGGACGACGTTCAAAAATATTTTGACGAACACGTTCGACCGGCGAAATATTCGATAGTCCTGATTGGTAAAAAGGACAAAGTTGATTTCAATTATTTGAAGAAGATTGCTGATGTCAGGGAATTTTCTTTGAGCGAGGTTTTTGGGTACTAAGGTATCGTTATCTCTTAAAAAATAACAGCCCATGAATCGACCATTAGCAGAACGAATGCGTCCCCAGTATTTAGACGACTATGTCGGTCAGCAGCATTTGGTAGGGAAGGGGAGTGTCCTCCGGAAAATGATTGATTCGGGAAGCGTTCCTTCGTTTATATTGTGGGGACCTCCGGGTGTCGGGAAAACTACTTTGGCCCGGATTATTTCCCAACAACTGGATATTCCTTTTTTCACGTTAAGCGCCATTAGTTCAGGGGTAAAAGACGTTCGGGAAGTGATAGATAAAGCCAAATCGACCGCTTTTTTCGATAGCAAGCGTCCCATCCTGTTTATTGATGAAATTCACCGTTTCAGTAAATCCCAACAGGATTCTTTGCTGGCTGCCGTCGAAAACGGTACGATTACTTTGATTGGCGCAACGACCGAAAATCCTTCGTTTGAAGTAATCAGTCCGCTGCTTTCCCGCTGTCAGGTTTACGTCCTGAAAAGCCTGAGCGCTGATGATTTGCTGATTTTACTGCACAAAGCATTAGCCGCAGACGTCGAACTGAAAAACAAAAAAATCGAAGTGCAGGAAACGGCTGCGCTACTAAGATTTTCAGGCGGAGATGCGCGTAAGTTACTCAATATACTTGAATTAGTTGTTGAGGCTGATGAAAATAACGAATCGCCCGATGCGCCTGTCATCATTACCGACGCCAAAGTCATCGACCGCTTGCAAGAGAATCCGGTCGCTTACGACAAAGGCGGAGAAATGCACTATGATATTATTTCGGCTTTTATCAAATCCATTCGGGGAAGCGACCCCGACGGCGCTATTTATTGGTTGGCGCGGATGGTTGCCGGAGGCGAAGACCCTAAATTCATCGCTCGCCGTTTGGTGATTTCCGCTGCGGAAGACATTGGCCTGGCGAATCCCAATGCCTTGTTACTCGCCAATGCTTGCTTTGATGCGTTGACCAAAATCGGTTGGCCCGAAGGACGGATTATTTTGGCGGAAACGACGATCTATCTGGCAACAAGTCCCAAAAGTAATTCGGCGTATATGGCCATCGAAAATGCTACGGCTGAAGTCGGCAGGTCGGGCAATTTGCCGGTACCGCTTCATCTGCGAAACGCTCCTACCCAATTGATGAAGAACCTGAATTACAGCAAGGGCTACAAATATGCTCATGATTATGAAAAAAATTATGTGGCGCAGGATTATTTACCGGAAGAAATCAAAGATAAGAAATTTTGGATTGCTCAGGATAACACTCAGGAAAAGAAGATTCAAGAGTGGATGTCTCGACTTCACTCGACACAATAATATTGTAAAAATAAAAAAAAAGTATTACCTTTGTGGCCTTAAAAACTAAGATTCTTTCTTTAAATTTTAAACAATTTATTTATGAAAAAGTATAATTTTAATGCAGGGCCTTCTATCTTACCTCAAGAAGCCGTGGATAATACGATCGAAGCCATCAAAAATTTTGCCGGAACCGGTTTGAGTTTGATGGAAGTAAGCCACCGTACCAAAGAATTTCAAGCTGTTATGGATGAAACTGTTGCTTTATTCAAAGAAATTCTGAACATTCCGGAAGGTTATTCCGTACTGTTTTTGGGCGGAGGAGCCAGTCTGGAATTTTGTATGGTGCCTTACAATTTGCTGGAAAAGAAAGCCGCTTATCTGAACACCGGCACGTGGGCAAGTAAAGCCTTGAAAGAAGCCAAGTTATTTGGCGAAGTTGTGGAAGTCGCTTCTTCCAAAGCAGACAATTTCACTTATATTCCTAAGGACTATACGATTCCTGCCGATGCCGATTATTTTCACATTACAACCAATAATACGATTTTCGGAACGGAAATTCATCAGGACATGGATTCTCCGGTAACTCTGGTGGCCGACATGTCGTCCGATATTTTTTCCCGTCCGGTGGATGTCGGTAAATACGGATTGATTTACGGAGGCGCACAGAAAAATCTGGCTCCGGCCGGCGTGACTTTTGTGATTGTAAAAGACGAAATTCTGGGAAAAATGAGCCGTCCGATTCCGACCATGTTGGATTACCGCACGCATATCAAAGACGGTTCGATGTTCAATACGCCGCCTGTGGTGCCGATTTATGCTGCTTTGCAAACCTTGAAATGGTTGAAATCTATCGGTGGCCTTACCGAAATGTACCGTCTCAACAAGGAAAAAGCCGGATTGCTTTATGCTGAAATCGACCGCAATAAATTGTTCAAAGGAACGGTTACGGTTAAAGAAGACCGCTCGTTGATGAATATTTGTTTCGTGATGAACGACGAATATAAAGATTTGGAAGCGGATTTTCTGCAATTTGCCGTTTCCAAAGGCATGGTTGGCCTCAAAGGGCATCGTTCGGTTGGCGGATTCAGGGCTTCTACTTACAATGCGCTTCCTAAAGAATCGGTGCAGGCATTAATTGATGCAATGCAGGAGTTTGAAAAAATAAAATATTAACAATTATAAAGCTAAAAAGATGCAAACCATTGACAAATTTAATTTTTCCGGACAAAAAGCTTTTGTTCGCGTAGATTTCAATGTTCCGTTGGATGAAAAATTCAATATTACGGATGATACCCGCATTCGCGCAGCTATTCCAACGCTGAAGAAAATTCTTTCTGATGGCGGCAGTGTGATTATCGCTTCTCACTTGGGACGTCCGAAAGGCGTGGAAGCCAAGTATTCCTTGCAACACATTTTAGGGCATGTTTCCAAATTGTTGGGTGTTCCCGTTGAATTTGCCGATGACTGTTTGGGGCGGGAAGCCATTGAAAAATCCGCCGCATTGCAGGCCGGACAAGCATTGATGTTGGAAAACCTTCGCTTCTATGCTGCCGAAGAAGGCAAACCCCGCGGATTGAGCGAAGATGCCGGCGAAGAAGAAATCGCCGCTGCCAAGAAAGCCGAAAAAGCCAACCAGAAAGAAATGGCTAAACAATTGGCTTCTTACGCAACGGTTTATGTAAATGACGCTTTCGGAACAGCTCATCGCGCCCATGCATCAACAGCGATTATTGCCGATTATTTCGACTCAGACCACAAATTGTTCGGTTACCTGATGCAAAATGAAATTGACGCCGTAGAAAAAGTATTGGAAAATACCGTTCGTCCATTCACGGCGATTATGGGAGGCTCGAAAGTTTCTTCCAAAATCGAAATCATTGAAAACTTACTCACCAAAGTAAATAATTTGATTATTGCCGGCGGTATGACTTATACTTTTACTAAAGCTATGGGCGGTAAAATCGGTAATTCAATCGTGGAAGACGATAAATTGGATTTAGCTTTGAGTTTGATTCAGAAAGCAAAAGATAACAACGTAAACTTGGTTTTGGCTGTGGACGCCAAAGCAGCGGACAGTTTCAGCAACGACGCCCATACGCAAATCGTTCCGGCAGGTGAAATACCCGAAGGTTGGGAAGGTTTGGATATCGGTCCCGAAACGGAAAAGAAATTTGCCGAAGTCATCGAAGCTTCCAAAACGATTCTTTGGAACGGGCCTACGGGTGTATTCGAATTTGATAATTTTGCGGGAGGTTCCAAAGCCGTAGGTTTAGCGATTCTGAAAGCGACGGAAAACGGCGCGTTCTCGCTTATCGGCGGAGGCGACTCGGTGGCTTGCGTCAATAAATTCGGGATTGCCGATAAAATGTCTTACGTATCGACCGGTGGTGGCGCACTTCTGGAATTTATCGAAGGAAAGGTGTTGCCGGGAATCAAGGCGATTCGGGGATATTGATTCTTGGAGAGTATTCGCAAGAAGAGGCTGTCTAAAAAGTTCAATGTTAACAACCTGCTATCGCTAGTGTTTTATCTTTGAACTTTTCTGTTCTGGCGAGGAGCGTGAATCACAAAATACTGTTCTTGGTCTATGAGTTCCATTATTCCTGTCAATCGCGTTGAGGCATCTATCATATAGTGCTTCGCTCCATTACAGGGACCTGCTACATTAAAATATCGTGCCATCTTTTTTTTCACAAAGATAAGCAAAACAAAGATATGGATTGGCGCGCGCTCACGGCACTTCACAACAATACCGGTGCAAAGTTTAATTTGGCTCTCGCATTCCGCGAACTTGCCGAAAATGCGGGTAAAATCGGCACATTAAACATTCGCCCCGAATTGTTGGAAACAATATTGAATGAAGAAAAAACTGCCGAAACAAAGCGGTGTGCCGCAAGTGGCGGTGTGGCTCGCCCGGCAGTTTGTGCGATTTTGGAAGTTTCGTTCTATACAGATCATTTTTGTTTTGCGTATGAAATAAAAAAATAGTAATTTTGTGCCGTCAACAAAACAAAAAGAAGATGTGAATAAAGAAATCTTAAAACAGGTAATTGCAGATAATCAAATAGAAATTTCTAATTATCAAGTAATTGAACGTAATTTTAATTACGAGGAATTTGGAAATTATGTTTTTGTAGGCATTCGTCGTGCAGGAAAATCATTCTTGTTATATCAGCGTATTCAGCAACTGCTAAAATCGGGTACAGGTTGGAACGAAATGCTGTATATCAACTTCGAGGATGAGCGTTTAACAGGAATGAAACTTGAAGATTTGAATCTTTTGCTTGAAGTTCACTTAGAAATGTACGATAAAAAGCCGATGCTTTTTCTTGATGAAATTCAAAACATTGACGGCTGGGAAAAATTTGCCCGCCGGCTTGCCGACAGTAAGCATAGCGTTTACATTACAGGAAGTAATGCCAAAATGTTGAGCTCTGAAATTCAGTCAACACTCGGCGGCAGATATATTGCCGTGAATGTTTTTCCTTCTTGACAACACAGACGGCACTTTTGACAGAGAAGTTGGGGCATTAGAGAAAATTTCAAAAGTGTTAGAATGTGAGAATTTGCTAATAATTACATACGAAGAAGAAAAAACATTGGAAGTTGATGACAAAACAATAAAAGTCATTCCTATTTGGAAGTGGCTTCTAGAAAATTAAAAATTTTAATCAAATAATACTTGCCATTGTCGGTATTTTAGGACTTATTTTACTACGGGCGGGTGTAGCCCGCACAAGCGGCAGTACGATTTTGGAGGTTTCGTTCTCGCACGAGCCTCAGTGAGCCTGCCACTGCGCCAAGCCGCCGGACGTTATGTACAAGCAGGCGACAGCACTGCGGGAAGAGAAAGTGAAAAATTGAAAAAAACAAATAAATGGAGACAATCAGCAAGTTGATGATATTTTATTTTTCAGGCACAGGCAATGCAAAACAAATTGCGTTGTGGATAACTGAATATGCCAAAGAAAGAGGAATAAATTCTCAACTTTGCAATATCTCGACTGTAGATTCGCTCGAAATGTTTGATTCGGAAACTTCAATAATAATTATTTCGCCGATACACGGATTTTCTTATCCAAAAATCACATTCGACTTTATCAAAAAACTGCCAAAAGGAAATAATCAAGTTGTTTTAATGGCAACAAGAGCAGGAATGCGAATAGGAAATTATGTTACACCCGGACTGACAGGTATTGCCTTTTTTGTTTCTCGTGTAAAAAGCCACACTGAAAAACTGTTTTCAAACAATCGAAATTTTCTATCACGCAAAGATTTACTACAGGATATTTTGATTTCTCCCGTATCATTGGGATATTCATTAGCGGGAAAATATGTTTTCGCAAAGACATTCTACGCTTCTGCGAAATGTACGAATTGTAATCAGTGTATCAATAATTGTCCCGCAAAAGCGATTAGTATAATCAAAGGAAAGCCATTTTGGACGTTTCGATGTCAAAGTTGTATGAAATGTATGACTTCTTGCCCAACAAAAGCCATTGAATCTGCACACGGATTGATAATCATCTTATCTTTTTTAAGTTCGGTTACTTTATCTGCTTTGTCAGGGTTTATCTTAGCCGATTACTTTCATTCTATATTTGTGAAGTTGTTGATATTTACATTTTTACTGATTATATTTTTGTTAGTGTTTTATAAAGTCCAACACGCATTATTGCGAAACAAATATCTCGAAAAATTGATTGTACTTACCTCTTTAACACATTATAAGTTTTGGGGTAAACAAAATCCGAAATAAGAATATGGAACAGAACAAAACAGAAAAGGAAATAAATAGCCAGCACATAACTAAACGCTACGTTAGCGTAGCGGAGTTGCGTTTTAAGCCATCGTTGAACGATTGCTTCGGTAACGGTGGAAAATGAGCGATTTTTCTCTATGGGGTTTCAATAATCGGATTGAATTCCGGCAACAAAAAAATTGGCCAGGGATATTGTTGTGTAATATCTCCCATATAAATTTTTCAGATACAATACGGATATAATATAAATATTTTGTATCTTTGTAGTCGGAATTACAGATAAAATATAGATACAATATGGATAAATATATTCAAAAATTAAACTTTGATTTTCTTACAAACCAGCGCGTAATGCAACTTATTGCCGCTATTGATGAATATCGCGGCAAGTGGAATGTGGTTGAAAAACGCGAAAATCGTTACTTGAAAGAATTGCGAAAAATTGCCACAATCGAAAGTATCGGTTCTTCTACTCGTATCGAGGGTTCTACAATGACCGACGAAGAAGTAAAACAGTTGCTCAAAGACATAAAAATTACCAAATTCCAAACACGAGACGAACAGGAAGTAATTGGTTACTACGATGTTTTGGAACTAATTTTTGACAATTATTCAGAAATTAAACTCTCGGAAAGTTATATTAAACAACTTCACCAGCTTTTGCTCAAACACAGCAACAAAGACGAGCGACACCGTGGCGGTTACAAAAGTTTGTCAAACAAAGTTGTTGCCACTTACCCGACAGGCGAGCAAAAAGTGATTTTTTCCACCACAGAACCGGCATTTGTTGAGGGCGAAATGTTTGAACTAATCGAATGGACAAACCGTCAGTGGCAGGACAAAACAATACACCCGCTCATAGTTTTATCTGTTTTCATTTACGAATTTTTGAGCATACACCCTTTTCAAGACGGCAACGGCAGATTAAGCCGCCTGCTTACAACGCTTTTTCTTTTGCAACTCGGCTATGAATTTATGCAGTATATTTCGTTTGAAAATCACATTGAAACACACAAAAAAGCATATTACGATGCCTTAATTACAGCACAGCGGAAGCGAATAAAGCAAGAAGATATTATAGATAAATGGCTGATATTCTTTTTGGAAAGTTTGAAATCATTAACTGAAAAATTAGACAAAAAATATGATGTTTTCAAACAAAAAGGCGGTTATCTAAATGAGAGACAGAAACTCTTAAAAGAATTTATCAATAAACAAAAAACTGTTAAAATTTCGGATATAACCGTTGCTTTTCCTGACATTTCGCCTAACACACTAAAAAAGGACTTGCAATACTTAAAAACCGAACAAGTTGTTTACACCGTTGGACAGGGAAAAGGAATGGTGTATGTAATCAATTAACAAAACGACAATACAAAAGAACAACCGAGCTATTTTTTTACTATCCTTGCCGGAACTTTCAATATGGAACCGTGCCGGATACCGGCCGGCAGGGAGATCTGATCGGAAATATCTTCCCAATTCTTTAAATCCGAAGAACTTACCGCTCCATATTTTCCGTCTCTGTATTTATCAAAGTACACCACCCAATTTTCTCCGACCTTGGTTACAGTAGGACCTTCAGCCCAATAATTTCCGGTAATAGGCTCGGAAGGTTCGGAATAAGGTCCGGTAAGTTTTTCAGAGGTGGCGATAAGGATGTTTTTTTGAGGCCCTTTCAGGAACATCACAAATTTGCTTTCTATCGGAACAATCGTTGCATCAATCACATCAAACCCTTTATCATATAACAATTTTGTTTCTGAAAAATGTTCAAAATCTTTTGTTGTTACATAATACATGCGATTATTCCATTCGTCTTCACCGTCATCTGCAAAACGTCCTTCAATGGTAGTCGCCCAATGAATCATGTATTCCTTATTCACTTTATCGTAGGTAATTTCCGGCGCCCAGCAATTCTTTACTCCCTTTTCATGCGCCATTACCGGAATAAGTTTTTGTTCCGACCACGAAATCAAGTCTTTCGAAGAGGCATATCCGATTCCGTTCTCTTTCCAACTAATCGTCCATACCAGATGATAAAGCCCGTCCCCGCCTTGTATTATACAAGGATCGCGCATCAACTTATCCTTACTTAATTCAGGTTTTAAAAACGATTGGTCATTATTTAACGCCTCCCAATTGTAACCGTCGCTACTGTAAGCCAAATGAAGTCCATCTTCTCCGTTATTATTGAAATAAGAAAAAAGATAAACCGTTTTTTCTTCGCTACATGAAATAAGCAACATAAATGCCAGCAAAAGAATAGAATAAATTGTTTTCATACGTATATGTTTTTTTAATTGGTTCAATCGTTAATTGCGTGAAACGTGGTGGTACTATTTTACGAATTTCTCTTTTTTAACTATCCTTGCCGGAACTTTCAATATGGAACCGTGCCTGATACCAACCGGCAGGGAGATCTGATCGGAAATATCTTCCCAATTCTTTAAATCCGAAGAACTTATCGCTCCAAATTTTCCGTCTCTGTATTTATCAAAATACACCACCCAATTTTCTCCAATCTTGGTTACGGTAGGACCTTCCGCCCAATAATTTCCGGTTATGGGTTCGGATGCATCCGAATAAGGTCCGGTAAGTTTTTCGGAAGACGCCATCCGGATGTTTTTTTGGGGCGGAACTAAGGTTTCATCTTTCATAAACATCACAAAACGATCCTCTATCGGAACAATCGTTGCATCAATTACATTAAATCCTTTATCATATAAAAGTTTTGTTTCGGAGAAATGTTCAAAATCTTTTGTTGTAACGTAATACATCCGGTGATTATAGGCATCCTCGCTTTGTTGACTTTCATCTGTAAAACGTCCTTCAATGGTAGTCGCCCAATAAATCATGTATTCCTTATTCACTTTATCGTAGGTAATTTCCGGCGCCCAGCAATTCCTTACTCCCTCTTCATGCGCCATTACCGGAATAAGTTTTTGTTCCGACCACGAAATCAGGTCTTTCGAAGAGGCATATCCGATTCCTTTCTCTTTCCAGCTAATCGTCCATACCAGATGATAAAGTCCGTCCCCGCCTTGTATTATACAAGGATCGCGCATCAACTTGTCATTACTTAACTCCGGTTTTAAAAGGGATTGGTCGTTATTTAAGGCTTCCCAATGGTATCCATCGTTGCTGTATGCCAAATGAAGTCCGTCTTCTCCGTTATTATTGAAATAAGAAAAAAGATAAACCGTTTTTTCTTCGCTACAAGAAAAAAGAAATAGAAATATCATGCAAAGAATTGAATAAATTGTTTTCATACGTATATGTTTTTTAATTTAAATTCGCCCGTCGTGAAACCAACGGGCGAATATGATTTATCTACTTTAAAATAAATTGTTTTTTTACCAGAAATAAATATAAAACAACACACAAAGCGCCACAACACCCAGTGATGCAATCACATCCCACTTGTTCCAACTCTGCCTGATGAGCGCCTTGTAGTCGCCGGTGAAAGTGATAGCCTCTATCTGCTTGGCGGTTGGTTTCGGTGTGAAGAACGATACGACAACCATCAACGCCATGATGAAGACAAGCAACCATATCTCAAAGATGAGCCAGTTGGTTTGCCAGAACCATGCTGTACTTTCCCAGCACCAGCCGGTCATTGCTTTTGCGCCTGTTTCTGTAAATATGTTGGTCAGCAAGCGTAACATACCGATAGCAAAACCGACTATCATACCTGCTTCACCTGCCTTTGGCGTAATTTTCTTGGAAAATATACCCAAGGCAAATACGGCTACCATTGCCGGAGCAAGTAGCGATTGAATCCCTTGCAGGTAATCGTAAAGGCTGCCCAAACTCATCATGACCGGTATCCACACGATACCCAATATCACGACCACTATGGTTGCCACGCGACCTACCAAAACGTAGGTAGCCTCGCTCTTCTTTTTGAACTTGGGTTTGTAAAAATCTTCCGTAAACAGCGTCGCGCAGGAGTTGAAGAATGCCGCCAAAGATGCCACCAATGCCGATATAAAGCCTATGGTAACAATGCCTTTCACGCCGGCGGGCAATACAAACTTAACCATGGAACCAAAAGCGGTATCGGGATTGTCTAAGGTAAATCCGCTGTCGGGACGCGCCGCCAATGCTGCGGCTACCATACCCGGTATCAGGAACATAAATACAGGCAACAGTTTGAAATAACCTGCCGCGATACTGCCTCTGCGTGCGCGCTTCATCACTACATCGTTAGACTCGCCTTTGCGTTGTCCGAGTACCCGTTGAACGATATGCTGGTCGGTACACCAATACCAAAAGCCGATAATGGACGCTCCGATAAACACCCAAAAACCGGGGTAATCGTCATACAGCGGGTCGCCCGTATTGAAATGGAACATGTGGTTCGTGCCGTGCGCCACGCCGTCTGCTCCTACGCTTAGCGTTTTAGAATAGTCTATCATTGCCGTCCAACCTTCGGCGATACTGCCGCCTCCGAGCGCTGCCAATCCCAAGAAAAGTACAAGGAAAGAGCCAAGGATAAGTATCGGCGTTTGAATGGCGGACAGTGTCATCACACCCTTCATTCCTCCGAGAACAGTAAAGATTCCCGTTAAGACTATCAAGCCGATGGCGCCGTACCAGAAAGGCAATCCCAGTAAACTTTCCATAAAAATACCGCCGGTAAATGCCGTTACGCTCACTTTGGTCAGCACGTAGGCTATCAGCGTGATGATAGACAGCCACGAACCTGTAGCAGGCGTGTAGCGATATTTGAGAAAGTCGGGCATGGTGATGATTTTCCCCATTTTATTGTTCAGCAGTTGGTAGAAGGGTACAAAGAGCCAGCCCAAAATGAGTATCATCCAACCCTGCATCTCCCAGTGCGCCATGCCTACACCTGCTTTGGCGCCGGTTCCGGCAAGCCCCACCAAGTGTTCCGAACCAATGTTGGCGGCAAAAATAGCCGCACCGATGATGTACCAGGGTTCGCCTTTACCGAACAGATAGTCTTCGCTGTTGGCGCCCTGTTGCAATTTTTTATCTTTTTGTATCGAACGCCATACCGCCCACGTTATGGCCAATATCCCAACTGCAATAATCACCCAGTCGAGCCATAAAAATTCATGTGAATTCCAATTCATACTGTATCAATTAAAAATTTAAAATTTAAAATTACGACCCCTAAATCCCCTAAAGGGGACTTTTAAAGTTGCGATGCCCAAAAGCCCCCTTTAGAGAGTTGGGGGTTAACAATTCTCTGTGAATTTTCCAATTGCTTGGTACTTTTTATACAATTCCAGATAGAGTTGATGGTTTTCTGCATTTGGAACATATTCAAATGCGAAACCTTGTCCCATTGCCTTTTGGGCATCTTCAACCTTGCCATACACTCCGGCGGCTACTGCTGCAAACATGGCTGCACCGAAAGCGCAAGCCTGTTCGGTTTTTGCTACTTTGATAGGCATTCCCAATACATCCGCCAAAGTTTGCATCACAAACGGCGATTTCAACGAAATGCCGCCGATACCGATAACTTCCTCTATTTCGACGCCGTTTTCGAGGAAACGGTCGATAATGGCTTTCGAGCCGTAGGCGGTTGCTTCCACCAATGCGCGGAAAACCATTGCAGGCGTACTGCCCAGTGTCAATCCGGTAATCGTGCCTTTTACCAATTGATTGGCGTCGGGTGTGCGCCGCCCGTTGAGCCAGTCGGTGGCAATCAGCGTTTCGGAAATGGGCAATTTTTCGGCTTCTTCGGTTAATTCGGGAATGGATTTGTTCACAAATTTTGAGAACCATGCATAAACATCCCCGAAACCCGATTGTCCGGCTTCCAAACCAATCAAACCCGGAATGACCGAACCATCGACCTGTCCGCAAATACCCGGAATGAGTTTGTCCTGCATTTCTTCCGGAGAGGCAACCATGATGTCGCAAGTGGAAGTGCCGATGACACGCACAAACGTTTTCGGCTTAATTTCGGCTCCGACAGCCCCAAAGTGGCAATCGAAAGCGCCTACTCCAACTACTACGTTGGTTGTCAAGCCCAATCGTTGCGCCCATTCGGCGCTCAGATTGCCTACTTGGGTATCGCTCGTGTAAGTCTTTTCAAACAATCGGCTTCTGAATCCTTTCAACAGCGGATTGATAGCCGTCAGAAATTCTTCGGGAGGAAGTCCGCCCCATTGTGCATGCCACAAGGCTTTGTGTCCGGCGGCGCAACGACTGCGGACAATTTCTTCCGGTTTTGTTTTTCCGGTGAGCAATGCCGTCATCCAGTCGCAATGTTCCACCCAACTAACTGCCTCTTTGCGGATGCTTTCGTCCACGCTTAACACGTGACTGATTTTTGCCCAGACCCATTCGCTGGAATAAATTCCGCCTTCGTAAGCCGTATAATCAATGTCGCTTTTCTTCGCTAACTCGTTGATTTTCGCAGCTTCCGCAATGGCGGTGTGGTCTTTCCACAACACAAACATGGCGTTGGGATTTTCGGCATATTCAGGAAGCAAAGACAAAGGCAAACCGTCTTTGTCAATCAACACAGGTGTTGAACCGGTGGTGTCGAAAGATATTCCCACTACTTTTTCGGCTGTTCCGGCAGGCGATTTGCTCAACGCTTCTTTCACGGATTCTTCCAATGATTCGACATAATCCAAGGGATGCTGGCGATATTGGTTTTTTGCCGGAACGCAGTATTTTCCTTCTTTCCAGCGTTTATAATATTTTACCGAAGAGGCAATTTCCTTACCGGTTTCTGCTTCTACGATGACGGCGCGAGCGGAGTCGGTGCCGTAGTCTAATCCTATTACATACTTCATAATGATACTATTTAAATTTATTTTTTCTTCATGGGTTCAAATTTATTTTATAGACAGTAAATGATTCTTTTTCTGCCGTAATCTTCAATTGATTGTCCGTCAATGTTGCCGTAACGCTTTCCGGAATAATGGCAAAAGGCGATTCTAATGTATTCTCCATTGTTTTGTTTTCCGCTTTCAGCCGGATACCTTCTCCAAGTAGGGGCGAATTGCAATTCGCCCCTACCTTTTTCTTCAGACCGGATAGGGTGACGGTTATTTCTTTCGCTTCTTTTTCAACATTGGCAACTTTGATAATATAGCTGTTCTGCACTTTATCGTAAACTGCGGAGGCATACAAACCGTTTTGTCCGGTCAGCGGTTGTCCGTTCCATGTCAGCGGCAACACATTTGTTCCTTTGTGATGGGAATAGAGTTGCTGAACGTAGTAATTCGGCGTTTTAACCATCGCCAAGTTGTCGAACCAAATCAAATCGGGATTCCATTGCCAGGCATCCACATGCGCCAATAGCGGGGCATACGTTGCCAAATGCACCACATCGGCATTGCGTTCAACACCGGTGAGAAAAGCGGCTTCGGCTAAAGCAGCTTCAAAACTGTTCTTTTTTACCGGGCGCGTGTGTGCGGCATATTCTCCGGCAAAGACTTTCGGACCCTTGCGGTCGTAGTTATCGTAGCGTTTGGCATTTTCCAAAAACCATTCCGGAGACATATAATAATGTTCATCCACCAAATCGACTTTTAAGGCTTTCATTTGAGGCCACAAGCGGTCAAATTCTGTTCCCGATGCCGATGGTCCTGCCGTTCCCACAATTTTGATATGGGGATATTTCGGGCGGATTTGCTTCATAAATGCCTCTAAATACAGATGATATTGCTCGCCCCATTGCTCGTTGCCTATGGCTAAATATTTCATATTGAAGGGTAGGGGATGTCCCATATCTGCGCGAACTTTGCCCCAAGCGCTTGTAGCCGAGCCATTGGCAAATTCAATTAAATCCAAAGCATCGTCAATATACGGTTGCAGCGAATCCAACGGAACGACTTGCTCGCGTCCTTTCTGAAACTGGCATGAAAAGCCGCAACTGATGACGGGAAGCGGCTCTGCGCCAAAGTCTTCTGCCAACTGAAAATACTCAAAAAACCCAAGCCCGTATGATTGAAAATAATCCGGGAAAAACTTATGCTTAAATTCGTAATTCCAACGATTTTCATTGACCGGACGATTTTCCACTTGTCCCACGCTGTTTTTCCACTGATAGCGGGTTGCCAGATTATTGCCCTCCACAATACATCCTCCCGGGAAACGGAAAATACCGGGTTTCAAGTCTGCCAAGGCTTGTGCCAAGTCGAGGCGCATACCGTTTTCGCGGTTTTTCCATGTTTTAGCCGGAAATAAAGAAATATGTTCCAAATCAACCACACCGGCAGTCGTCAACTTCACATTTAATCGACAATGTGCATCGGTTACTTTTCCTTTGATTTCGCCGGTATATTTCTTCCATTCCTTGCCTTCCACTTTCATTTCAACACTGCCGGACGGATTGTTTTGACTGTTGATTAATTCAACCAAAACAGTTTTCGATGTTCCGTCAATGGAACGTGCATACACCGAAAAACGGTAGGTTTCATCGGTTTTGATACCGATTCCGGTAAAACCTTCATTCATCAGCCCCGTGCCTGTAAGCAGCTCCCGTTGATTGGTCAGTCGCACATAATGCGGATTTCGGTCGAAAGGACCATCATCCTCTCGCACTTCCACCAAACCATACGCTTTCCAACCCATCAAAGGTGAGTTGGTAAAATCGAATGAACGGTTTTTGACCAATTCGGCATAGAGACCGCCATCGGCGCCAAAATTGATGTCTTCAAAGAAAATCCCGTACATATCCGGTTGTATGGCTGCGCCTGTTTTTTTTGTGTCTAAAACAAAAGCGTACTGTGTCTGTGAAAATACAGTCAATGTGCCGTTCAGCAGACACAATATCATCATGATTTTCTTCATATTTAATTCGTAATTTTATTTCTTCAACGTGATTACCGTATATGAATATTTCGGGAACGTATATAACGCATCTTTCTTTTTAATCGTCGCCACAGACGGCTTAAACACTACATTGTCCTTGTTTTCGTAAGTGTTGTATTCCGTCAGTTCGCAGCCACCGATGGTTTGCACTTCGGCTTTCGCTTTGAAAGCGAATCTTGTGATGTTCAATACTGCTGTTTGCGGTTGATCGCTTAAATTGGCAACATAAATCGTCATTTCGGTTTTTGCATCGTTGATTTTTGCCGTTACGTCCAGCGCTTTTTCATCGCTGCTTGTCGCTTTCACAACATTGGGTTTCCACGTTTTCGTCATCATCTCGTCGATATGTGCCGAGGGTTGAAACCAAATCGTGTCGGCAGTGTAATGTATGCGCCCTTGGTCCCACATATAATGCAAGCCATGCGGCTGAAACGTGTTTGCCGTTCCCAACATCACAAAACTATCGCCGTGCCGTTGATTGGTATTCCAATTGTGAGCGTGTGCCAAGCCTCTGTCCCAATCGCAACGCCAGCCGTTTTCTTCCATCGGATGCAGTTTCAGCCAGTAACCGGGGTAATCTTTGGCAAGTTCGGCTTGCAAATTGATTCCCATTTCGTTGAGGTAAGCATCGCCGAGGTCGGCAAAATCTCTTGCCCCGCTGTAATGCGGATCCCAAGCCAATTGTTCGCCTTTTCCCTGATTGATAAACCAACCTGCCATTTCGGAAGCCAAACGATAATCTTGTCCGTCGCGTTTGTAACCCTTGTCGCCGATGTTGAGCGAAGTCATAATCGACATATTTTTATCAACTTCCCATGCCGCCTGCGCAAATTTTTTCATGCAATTGACATAACCGGTCGAAATTCCCCGCTCGTTATCGACTTGAATGTATTTCAGATTATAGGGAGCGGGATGTCCGTGCTGGGCGCGTAAGGCACCCCACTGGGTAGTAACCGCCCCATTGACGTATTCCACAAAATCTCGAATATCTTCGTAAGTTTCGTCCATACTCATACCTATAATGGCTGTTGCGCCCACGGCTTCGGCTGCCTGCAACATTTCGATAAATCCGAAACTGTGTGTGGCATACGGATTAAAACCGCTACGGAACGTTACTCTGCGTTCGTCAACGGGACCAATCATTTTTTTCCAACGGTAAAGATAAGTATCCGCACCGACATCCACCATGGAACCGTTGTAGCGGAAAGCGGTAATTCCCTGCTTTTTCAGCGCATCCACAAACATTTTACGGATAGGAAAACCGCCTGCTATTCTGCCCCATTTGCCGGGTTGCAGAAAAGCAAATCCAAGCCGGATTTCACCCGGATTTTTCAGAGAAATTCCGAAACTGCCGTTAATGGTGCTTGCATTGGGCAATAATTCAAATTCAAGTTTTTCATACGTTCCATTGCCTTTTAATGCGTATGCTTTTTCATCTAAAATTTCCCCTTTTTCGTTGCGCAGGGAAAGATAAACCGTTGTGTTTTTTTCGCCTTTAATTCTTATAACGCCGTCGTATGGTTTCCCTCCTTCGAAACGAATGCCTTGTTTGTACAATCCGCTATTGGTCAACCCCACTTCGCCGCTGCCCGACACAAAAGTCAATACCTGCGTTTGTCTGCCTATATACGCATTACCGTTGCGTTCCAAAGTATATTTGTATTTCGCACCGTCCGCAGCCCATTTATTCCAATATTTTGAAATTTGTTCATCGCCGTTGATGCGCTCCAGCATCGTTTTTTGAATATTCGCCGGAAGCGAGTCATAAGGCAGATAACGTCCGTAGAATTTCCAGCCTGAAATGATTTCGGGTTTTGTGTTTCCACCGATGGCGCCGTACAAATCCTTTGAATTGACATCGTAACGTTCGGAAAGGTTGTTCCAAGTAATACGGTTGTAAACATTCGCCTGACTTAACAAGTGCGGTATGCGTCGTTCATCAAGATAGAGGTAGATTTTTGAATAATCGCCACGTTTCAAATTCAAAAAATTCACATCAATATTTTCTTCGAAAGCTTCTCCGTGAATTAATTGGCTGAATATTCCTCCATTGGTCTGGTTATTCACATCCTCAATATTAGAGCCGTTGAACAAGGTGCTGACCGTAGCAATTTTTTCACTTGCATCTACGCTTATTTGAACAGGCGGATTGCTTTGCGCCATTACACTAATGCCTGCAAATAAGGCTATACTTAACAAAATATTTTTCATACTTTCTATTTTTTAAAATTCGCATGGCAAAGCAAGCAGTTGATATTGAATAGTTTTTGCAATTCGATAATGACCGTTGGCGTTTGGGTGCAGGCGGTCATTGTCGCTGTTGCCGATATAGCGAGTTTGCGAATCGAGATTTGGATACAAGCCGCTCAACGCATACAAATCAATCACAGGCACTGCCCACACGCTGCCGGCATGTTTCAAGGCATCGATATAAGCATCCAGAAAAAGCCCTTGTCCGTTGGCAAAATATTCGTCGGGTTGCACATTTTTTGTACCAAAATAGGCATAACCACGATGAATAGGCGTGAGAATTACAATTTGTTTGGTCGGAAAATTAGTTTTGAGATACGACAAAACTTTGTTAATTCGTCCGCAAAAAGTGCTGTCGGCAAGAATTGGCGTGCGATATTTCCGTGTTACGGTTACACCGTTGTGATTGGTTTCGCGCACGGTTTCGGCAAAAAATTGACCGAGCGGCAGATTGTCGTTATAGTCATTTGTACCCGCCCAAATAAAAATGGCATCAATAGAGTTTTCTTTTTCGACATACAATTTTTCAGCCATTTTATAAATATCGTGCCATTGATAACCGCTACGAGCATACACAAAATACTCGATATTAAGTAATTCATTCAAATATTGCCAATAAAATTTGGTGGTAGCATTCGAATTTGGGTCAGTCATCGAATCGCCAAGATACGCCACTCGCTTGCCGCTCCATTGCGATGTTTCTTGTGCGTACAAACCTGTTAGGTTTCCAAAACCTAACAGGTTTACTAAAATAATAATGAGAAGTTTGTACATGTTCATTGCACCGCCTTATTCAACAAATAATAGACTTCATTGACTTTCAATTCAAATTTCAACTTATTGAATGTCGTATCGTTGTCGATAGTCAGCAATTCGATGCCTGCAATTTCGGCATAATCTTCCAAATGCTCAACCGTCAGCGAGTAGGAGAAACTGGAGTGATGTGTTCCTCCGGCAAGAATCCATCCGCCTGCGCCAATTTCCAAGTTAGGCTGCGGTTTCCAAAGCGCGCAGGCAACCGGCAATTTCGGCAAAGCTCTCGGTTTGATAACATCCACTTTGTTGACAATCATGCGGAAACGGTTGCCCATATCCACGATGGTGGCGGCGATGCCTTCGCCGGGATGTGCTTGGAAAACCAAACGGGCGCAAGTACCTGCGTCACCGATACCCAGAAAATGCACTTCGATACGCGGTTTTTTAGCGGCAATTTCGGGATTGATTTCCAACATGTGCGCTTGCAGAATGGAACTGTTGGCTCCGTCAAAATTCAGGGTGTAATCTTCGAGGAAAGATTGTCCGCCGGGCAAGCCTTGTCCCATTACCCACATGGTACGTACCAATGCGGCTGTTTTCCAATCGCCTTCTGCGCCAAAACCGTAACCTTCCGCCATCAAACGTTGTGAGGCGAAACCCATCAATTGTTTCATGCCTTCCAATTCGTCGAAACTGGTGGTAAAGGCTTTTGCTCCTTTTTCTTCCAGAAAACGCCGCAGACCGATTTCCTGAGCGGCGGCGTCACGCACGTGTTGGTGCTTTTCCGCGCCTTTTTTGCAATCGGCGGCAAAGTCGTACAATTTTTCGTATTCGGCAATCAACCCATCAATTTCCGCTTCGGTAACCGCTTCCACGTAAGGAACCAATTTAGCAATCGGTGCATTGTCCACGTGATAACCCAAACGAATTTCGGCTTCTACTTTGTCGCCATCGGTTACGGCAACGTTGTTCATATTGTCGCCGAAACGGATGATACGCATATTTTGCGAATCCGCCCAAGCAGCGGCTACACGCATCCAACCGCCAATTTTTTCGTGTGTCGATTTATCTTTCCAATAACCGACCACCACTTTGCGCGGTTTGCGCAGGCGGCTGGTAATAAAGCCAAATTCGCGGTCGCCGTGCGCCGACTGATTCAGATTCATAAAATCCATGTCGATTTCATTCCAAGGAATCTGCTCGTTGTATTGCGTGTGAAGGTGTAATAACGGTTTCTTGAAATCCATCAAACCGTGAATCCACATTTTCGCCGGAGAAAACGTATGCATCCAAGTGATGATACCTATACATTTGGTATCGCCGTTGGCAGCGCGCATAATGTCCGAAACCTCACTTGACGAATTGGCAGTGCCTTTGTAAACAATTTTTACCGGCAAATTACCCAAAGTATTCAAACCTTTTACCATTTCAGTAGAATGTGCATCTACTTTTACTACTGCGTCACCTCCGTACAACAACTGTGCACCGGTGACAAACCATACTTCTAAATCTTTGAAATTCATACTATTATTTTTAATATTGTTTTAATTTATTCTAATTCCAGCATTACAACGGATTTAGCCGGTAACTTTATCGAAAGCGAACCTTTTGACAATTTCGCACCTTTGAAATCTTTGACCACTACGGTATTCGGTTTATCAAAAGTGTTGTGGTCAGTGAGTTTGGCGGAGGTCAACACTTGTCCCGTAACGCTTTTGACCGTTACACCTTGCAGTTCGGTTTCGAGCGTTTGTTCCTTGTTCGGGTCGATATTTACCAAAGTGATGTGAATCTTTCCCGCCGCGTCTTTGGAAGCCGATACACTGATGGCATCTATCTTTCTCCCGTTCAATTCATATTTATTACATGAAAATGAAATGGGGAGCAGGGTAGCATCCTGATGCACTTTATAGAGATAGAAAGCCCAATAGGTGGGCGTGAGCAGCATTTTTTCATTATCGGTAAGGATAACAGCCTGCAATACGTTGATAATTTGTGCGATATTGGTCATCTTCACGCGGTCGGCATGGGCGTTGAAAATATTCAGATTAATGCCTGCCACAATGGCATCGCGCAAGCTATTCTGTTGATATAACGATACGGATTCCATGCCGGGTTCGACATTGTACCAGGTGCCCCATTCGTCGGTTACTAATCCCACCCGTTTTTGTGGGTCGTATTTATCCATGATTGCCGAATGTTTGGCAACTAATTCTTCCATTACTAATGTGTTAACAATGGTTTTGAAATATTCCGCTTCATCGAATTGCGTAGCCGAGCCTTTGTTGTCCCAATTATTTGTGGGAAGCGTATAATAATGCAATGAAAGTCCTTGTATCCGTCCTGCTGCATTGCGCATCATGCTTTCCGTCCAATTGTAATCGGCCCCATTAGGTCCTACGGCAATTCTGTACAAGTTTTTTTCGTCGGAGCGGCGACCATACATAAACGTACCGTAATGACGGTATAGGTTGGTATAGTATTCTACTGTCATGTCGCCGCCGCAACCCCAGCTTTCATTGCCTATGCCCCAGAATTTCACTTTCCAGGGTTTTTCACGTCCGTTTTGTTTGCGGAGATTCGCCATCGGACTGTCGAAGTCGGAAGTGACGTATTCTACCCAGTTGGACATTTCTTCCACCGTACCACTCGCCAGATTGACGCAAATACACGGTTCGCAGCCCAACTGTTCGCAAAGGTCGAGAAATTCGTGCGTACCGAAACTGTTATCTTCCACTCTTAAGCCCTCCCAGCGCGTATTGAACAGCTTGGGACGTTGGCTGCGCGGACCGATGCCGTCCATCCAGTGGTACTCATCGGCAAAGCAACCGCCGGGCCAGCGCAGATTCGGCACCTGAATGTCTTTCAAGGCTTTCACCACATCATTGCGGATGCCGCGGGTGTTGGGAATCGGCGAATCTTCTCCCACCCAGATACCGCCATAGATGCAACGTCCGAGGTGTTCGGAAAAATGCCCGTAGATGTGTTTGCTGATAATCTCTTTGCCTTGGTCGGCATTGACAACGAGTTTGTTTTGTGCTTGTATCGGATAAAGGATACCGAGTGCGGCAACGATGCAAAATAAAAATACTTTCTTCATAAAGTAAATGTATAAATTTTATCAATTATTTTTTATTGTCCATAATAAGCCTTCGGCCCATGTTTCCGATAAAAATGTTTCTTTATCAATTCATCGTTCATTTTTAATTGCGGATTGATACCCAGCGCGATGTACGCCATTTTCGCCACTTGTTCCAGTACAACGGCATTGTGTACGGCATCGTGAGCATCTTTTCCCCATGCAAACGGACCGTGATTGTTTACGAGAACGCCGGGCGTATATTCCGCATTCAAATCGGAAAAGCGTTCTACAATTACTGTTCCCGTTTCCGCTTCATAAGCGCCGTCAATTTCCGTTTTCGTCATTGGGCGGGTACAGGGAATGGCATCTTTGAAATAATCGGCATGGGTGGTTCCGATGTTGGGAATATCACAACCGGCCTGCGCCCAAGCGGTGGCATACGTAGAATGGGTATGTACGATGCCTCCGATAGCGGGAAAGGCTTTGTACAATGCCAAATGCGTGGCGGTATCGGACGAAGGTTTTAATTTTCCTTCCACAATATTTCCGTCCAAATCAACAGTTACCATATCTTCCTGTTTCATATCCTCATACGAAACGCCGGATGGTTTTATAACTACCAGTCCTTTTTCCCGGTCAATGCCGCTGACATTTCCCCAAGTAAAAATAACCAATCCATGTTTTACCAAGTCTAAATTGGTTTGAAAGACGGTTTGTTTTAAATTTTCCAACATAGCTATATACAATTACGAATTATCAATTACGAATTACGAATTTTTGATTATTTATTCTAATTCCAGCATTACGACGGATTTAGCCGGCAGCGTTACCGAAAGTGAACCTTTTGATAATTTAGCGCCTTTGAAATCTTTTACCGTTACCGTATTTGGTTTTTCATAAGTGTTGTGGTCGGTAAGTTTGGCGGAAGTAAGCGCCTGTCCCGTAACGCTTTTGACCGTAACTCCCCGCAGTTCGGTTTCGATACTTTGTTCCTTGTTCGGGTCGATATTTACCAGAGTGATATGAATCTTTCCTGCTGCATCTTTAGAAGCCGATACACTGACGGCGTCCATCTTCCGGCCGTTCAATTCATATTTATTACATGAAAATGAGATGGGGAGCAGGGTAGCGTCCTGGTGCACTTTGTACAGATAGTAAGTCCAATAGGTGGGGGTAAGCAACATTTTTTCTCCTTCGGTAAAAATAACTGCTTGCAATACGTTGATGGTCTGTGCGATATTGGTCATCTTCACGCGGTCGGCATGGGCGTTGAAAATATTCAGGTTGATAGCTGCCAGAATCGCATCGCGCAAAGCATTCTGTTGGAACAGAAATCCGGGATTGGTTCCGGGTTCGACATTGTACCAGGCGCCCCATTCGTCGGGCATCAATCCGACTCGTTTTTGCGGGTCGTATTTATCCATGATGGTTGCATGTTTGGTGATTAATTCGTCCATGACCAATGTCTTGGAAATAGTCGTGAAATATTCCGCTTCGTCGAATTGCGTAGCCGAACCTTTGTCGCCCCAATTTTTTGGAACAGTATAATGGTGCAGCGAAAGGCCTTGCATGAGTCCTGCTGCGTTTTTCATCAAGGTTTCCGTCCAATGGTAATCGCCCCCGTTAGGGCCTCCGGCGATTTTGTACAAGCGGTTATCGCCATAGTTGCGGCAATAGGTAGCAAAACGACGGTATTGGTCGGTGTAAAATTCGGCAGTCATGTTGCCGCCGCAGCCCCAGTTTTCGTTGCCTACGCCCCAGAATTTCACCTTCCAGGGTTTTTCGCGTCCGTTTTGTTTGCGGAGATTCGCCATGGGAGATTCGCCGTCGAAGGTGATGTATTCCACCCATTTCGACATTTCTTCCACCGTGCCGCTGCCCACGTTTCCGCAGATATAGGGTTCGCAACCCAACTGTTCGCAAAGGTCGAGAAATTCATGCGTGCCGAAACTGTTGTCTTCCACTACGCCGCCCCAATGGGTGTTCACCATTTTAGGCCGTTTGTCGCGCGGGCCGATGCCGTCCATCCAGTGGTATTCGTCGGCAAAGCAGCCTCCCGGCCAGCGGAGATTCGGAACCTGAATGTCTTTCAAGGCTTTCACCACATCGTTGCGGATGCCGCGTGTGTTGGGAATCGGCGAATTTTCGCCCACCCAATATCCGCCATAAATACAATGTCCGAGGTGTTCGGAAAAATGCCCGTAGATGTGTTTACTGATTGTTTCTTTGCCTTGGTCGGCGTTTACAACGAGTTTGTTCTGTGCCTGTCCCGACATACAGATGCCGAGAGTTGTCATGATGCAAAATAATAATATCTTCTTCATAAAGTAAATGTATAAATTTTATCAATTATTAAAAAAACGATAAGTGTTGTAAAATACACTTAATTATTTGGATGCGAAAATACTGCTATTTTTTCTATTTATAAATTTTTTTTATCTGTTATTGAGCAGGTTTTATGTAAATCAAAGAGTATTAATTGTATATGAGGGGTTGTTTTTCAGAATTTTATTTATCATATAACCAAATAGCATATCCAAGTACTCTTTTTTGTTTGTATAATCCATTTTCTTATCTTTTAATCCACTACCGATTTAGGCCATTCAAATTTTGCAATAGCCAAACCGCCATGTTACCACTTCCCCGATGATTCCATGCGTAATAAGGAATCAATGAAAGCGTTACATCTTTCACTTGTAAACGTCCCGTTTCATTTTGGGTTAATAACTGGACAGTCGTTTTTAACTGATGGATACCCTTTAGTAAATCCGGCTTGTTTTCTACCCTGATTTCAGGTTTTTGATTCAACATGACATTGAAAATATTGAAATCATTATCCGCCCATTCGGCACAATAAACAATGGGACCGCGTTCGATAGATATTTTGTTGCGGTCTGCTTCCACTTTGTCGTTGGCTTTTACTACGCGCGGTTCCATGTCGAAATGCACTTCCACTACGTCGTCTTTTTTCCATTGACGGGAAATCGCAAAATATCCCTTCTCCAACTTTTTGTCCACCTTGGCGCCATTCACTGTTACCGTATAATTCAACTTTTTGCCGTCGGCATAACTGTACAGGTCGCTGGGTAAGGGCTGTCCCTGCACCCAACCCGGTACGCGCACTTTCAACGTAAATTGCTGTTTTGAACGCGGTGACACTTTAATATGAATGTCACCTGTCCACGGATAATCGGTTGATTGGGTCAATGAAACTTTTTTCCCGTTCACGGTCAAGTCTGCCGTATTGCCCATAAACAAATTCACATACACATCGCTGTTGTTCACAGCATATACATAACCCGGCAGGGAAGGAATAAAACGGCTGACATTCGACGGGCAACAGGCGCATCCAAACCATGGTTGGCGGACAAGCGTACCTTCCGAATTGAATTTGTATTTACCATCCGATTCCAATGGATTGGGATAGAAAAATGTACCGCCATCCAGCGAAACGCCGGAAATCAAACCGTTATACAAGGTGCGTTCCAGCACGTCGAAATATTTAGCGTCGCCATGCAACAGAAACAGGCGGTAGTTCCAATAGACATTGGCGATGGCTGCACAAGTCTCGTTGTAAGCCGTCAGATTAGGTAATTCGTAGTTATTGCCAAATGCTTCGCCTTGGTGACGGGCGCCTATTCCACCGGTGATGTAGAGTTTCTTCGACACCACATTGTCCCATATCCGATCTATGGCGTGAATGTAAGCCGTATCGCCCGTGAGCGCCGCCACATCGGCAATACCCGAATACATATAACCGGCGCGTACGGCATGACCAACGGCTTCGTCCTGTTCCAAAATGGGTTTATGCGCTTGGCTGTAGGCGTCTTTTCTTGTAGTGTAACCCCGTTTGTCCAAGAAATATTTGGCCAAATCAAGGTATTTCTTTTCGCCCGTTATCGTATAAAGTTTGGCTAATCCCATTTCTGCAATCTGGTGTCCCGGCACACGCGCTACCTGTCCGGGTTTATCTCCGATGGACCGTTCTACACAGTCGGCATACCGGATGGCAATATCCAGAAAGTTCCTTTTGCCGGTTGCCTGATAATGAGCGATGGCTCCTTCCAGCAAGTGACCGAGATTGTAAAACTCGTGGCTTAGGTCTTCCACTTTTTCCCATCGCTCGAGACCTGCCCAATGGTGCGGATGTTGCGGATTCATCGTTCGCGAGGTATAAAGATAGCCGTCCGGTTCCTGCGCGGCGGCGACTATGGTCAGCACACTGTCGATGTATTGCGCCAACTTCTTATCCGGCCATGTCTGCATGGAATAAGAAGCGCCTTCGATGGTTTTATAGACATCCGTATCATCAAAAGCCAATCCTCCCACTTTATAGTCGGGGCTTGGATGGGCAGCCTTGTGGAAATTTTCATACCGCCCTGTTTCTTCACATTTGCCGAAAGCCAAAGGAATGGTCACTTCGTGGCTGGCTGCCAGCCGTTGTCCCCAAAATTGATCGGTAACTTTCACCGACGTAAACGGTACGGGGTTGATGGGATAACCGCTGTTTGTCGGTTGAGAAATAGCCGACAAACAGCAGATTGTGAATAAAAATAAAATACTTGTCTTTTTCATAAAATTCTTTTTATACAATTCAGGATGCAAAGATAAAAAAATAGCACCTGAAAAAAATTAATAACCTGTTTTTCTGTTTTTTTATTTTGTAAATCGCACATTCGATATATAATAAACAACATTATCATCTTCGGTCACGTTTGTTTCTGCCGTATAAAATGCCAGCCAAAACACCCGCCAATGAGAACTGGCGCCGGACGATAAATCAATGGTTATATCCACCCATGTTTCCATTTGGGCGTCTGTAAAGATTGTTGCCGGAGCTGTGTATAATTGTTGCGCATAAGGAGAGGGATCATAGCCGGCAGTCCATAATCTGTTCATGATATATGGAGTGAACGTTTTGTGTACAGGCCCCCATTTGTCAATTTTGCTTAGGGCAGGCGGATATATTTTCATCTTGAGATATTTGTATTCCTGCAAGTTGATTTGATATTCAAGGGGAAAAGCAAGTAAAAAAGCAGGTGTTCCCCTTTTAAACTTGATTTTGTAAATATTTTCCAAACCGACTTCTGCCGGAGCATCCGTTGCAGGAAAAGTAGTAACTGTTCCGGAAAGTAAGTTTTGTACTGAAGGATCCGTAATGAGTGCATGGGGCGCTAATATTTCGTCGGGATAGTCAGCCAGTTCCACTATTCCTGTTGCTACGTAAGGCGCCAGAAATGCATCCATTCCCCCCAACGAATTGGGATAATAGCGTATTCTGGTGATTTGGCCTGCATCCAATAAATCCTTTAAGGCCGGCAACCCGCCAACCAATGGCGCTGTATGTCGTTGCAAGAAAGGAATCCAGTTACATCCGCCCGTTTTCACACCCGAAATAAGCGTTGAAGGGAAAGTATAGGTTTGTATGGGAAAATTAATACCCTCACCGGTCAAATCTATTTCTTTCAATGAAGGAAAATAGACCACATCTTCCAATGTAGTTAATGTTCCGGGCGAGAAAATCAATTTTTCTATACCGGCAACACCATTTAGCGTAAAATTGGCAATTCCATTGGCGCGAAGCATGGGTTCTTCAGCCGGATAAAAACGAGAATCGGCGGAAGGTGTGTTTACAACAATGGTACGTTCCTTATTCACCTTGTCGAGGATGCGTACGCCTCCTATTTTAGGCCAGCCATGGTAGGTTATTTTAATTTCAACCGCCGCTCCGATAGCCAGATTACTTACATTGAGTCGATTATCGGGGGCGGTCAATTCTCCTGACTTGACAGTTCCACTCCGGTCGGTGTATTCATACGAAAAACCGTCGCAATCCATCATCTGGGACGAAATGCCGGAAGGCCACTCAAAACTTGCCGCTGAAGATGTGGCTGAAGATGTTAAGGGTTCTACGGTAATTCTTGGCGTGTTCACATCTGTAGCATCCAAATCAGTACTTGTAAACGGAGTCAGATTGACTTCTACCGGTACGCTTTTATTCCCCAAATCGTCTATGGTATAAATGGTGAATTGATACAATTTCGACTTAGTCAGTCCGGTCGCATTGACCCACGAGCACACACTGTCAATCACCATCACCTGATCGTCGTATTCGACCACCGTCTTTTTGGCTCTGCCCAATTTGATTTGGCTTGACGGAACACGTCCCGCTTTCAGCAGGTCTATTTCCACCCGGTCAAAACCCACGCTGCCTTTAGCAAAATCAAACTTGCCCGGATAAATCGTTTCTCCGGAGGCGAATTCTTTCGCATTGTCATACATTTCGCTACAAGCTGCGAATAGCAGTGCAATTGCAACAAAAATGAAATATATTGTCTGTTTCATACGTATCGTTTATTTTTAAATTTGTTTTATATGATGTTCACTTTTTTTTACCGTAGAGCGTGATTTCAGATAAAGCGCACTCCGCGCTAAGAGCGAAATTGGAAAGCGCTTCATAGCGGAACCATCGAGCAGGTCTTGTGTATTTCGGATCATCGGGATACATGTAAGCTCCATCTCCGGCTCGTCCCAATTTGACCATTTCCAACGCATTCAAGATGATGGGTACGGATATGGTATTTTGCGACAGATACTCCCATTCACCGGTTTCTTCATTCAGTACATATAAATTGTATCGATTAATGTTTCGATCTTGATAATATAACCCGCGGCTGGTAACTGCCGTAGCACCGGAAGCCAAGCCATGACGCTGGTGAGTGACGATGCGGCTCAATTCGTAATAATCGCCCAGGTCGATGAGGATATTAAAAGGCAAATTGCCGTCCACCGGCTTACCCGTACGGGCGCCATTAGCGGCGGTCGCAAAATTGTGGTAATCGCCCTCGTCAACAATGCCGTCTATGAGATATACAGTCCGCCCTTCAAATGCGTTTCCGTGGAACATAGGTATGCCGGCAATGGAATCGTTGGTGTAGGGGAGACGCCAACCTGCTTTCGGAATTTCATAATCCGTATATACATGTAAATCTTCCTCCGCACTCGACCGGATGATATTGCCATAGATATCGGCAACACGCACTTGAACATGTACCGGTTGATCGGGATCCAACGTCAGGTTGTTGATAAATCGCCTCTCCTCCGGTTTCATGGAGGTAAATACCGAAGTCAGTTTACGCGGCTTCCCGTTTAACTGAAAACTATAATCCACGTAAATATGAACGGTTTGTTGATGTTCGTTTTTCCAATCCACATAAAAAGCGCTGAATCCGGGTTTTACAACAACTGATTCGGCTACTTCTTTAATAGCGGGTTTCTTAGGGACAACCGTAACCGGTACGGCAGTAGAATGATTTCCCGCACGGTCCACTGCATACAACTGGACGGTATATGTGGTGGAGTCGGTAAAGCCATAGACATTTAGCGTATCGACAAAATAAGAAGCCGTAAAGTGGAGCGTCTCATTTTGTTTGGTGACATATTCGGCTTCAATACGGAGTAAGTCGTTGTCGGACGGAAATTCATAAAAAAGGGTAACGCCTCCGTCGTCAAGCGGTTTATACCCCAGAAAAACGGGTGCGCCGGGAGGAACCGTATCATCGGAATTGATTTGGAACATGGCGCTTTCGGAGCAAGCCTGCAAGCCTGCAATAAGCACTGTCATCAAAAAGATATATTTTATCTGTTTCATACTTTTTTAGTTTTTTAGTTTTTAACTTTTAGTTTTTAGTTGAAAACCTACCATCCGGGATTTTGAATCAACCTGTTGTTTGTATTCATCTCATTCAAATCAATGGGCCATAGATAATCCCTGACAGAGAACCGGTTGGCTTGTATGGGGCGCAACATGAAAAAATTGCTCGGATTTACTTCCTGAACCGACCAGCCCATAATGGGGCTGCTAAATTCGGCTACCGCTCTTTTGTGGCGTACCATATCCCAATAGCGAATACCTTCAAATGCCAGTTCAATTCCCCGTTCGCGGAGGATAATATCCCTCAACCCTGATTTTTCGAGATGTTTACCCGGATGTTTTGTCAGCGCCGGATTCGACCAAACCTGTTCCACATCGGGAATGCCGGCTCTCCGGCGTATCTTGTTGAGATTGTCATATACCGCTTGAGAAGGTCCGTAATACTCGTTCATCGCCTCGGCTTTCATCAGATATAAATCAGCCAGACGGATAATGGGATAAGGCGCCCTTACGACGAATGCCCAGTGACCGGATTTGGACTCTGGATGTAC
>BNTV01000039.1 GCA_025996865.1 Bacteroidia bacterium | reverse complement strand
TGGGTATTCTGCTCACGACAAAAACGGTCTTGCAAAATACGTTTACGGGCGCAATCCTCCATTTCGACACGCTGAATACGGCATCACTCAAATGGTTTGAATTTTTCGGCATGGCGTTGGGCGCAGTTTTTTCATGGTTTACCCTCTCCCGCCTGCAATGGCATAAAAAACTCGTTACATTTATCGGCATGTCGTTTATCGTGCTTTACACGGTGATGATGTATTTTCTGATGTCGCCCGCCACCAATATCGAAAAACTCTATCTACCGCTCGTTTGCTGCGGTTTCGGGCAGGTCGTTATTTTTATCACGCTAACGGTTTATGCGCAAGCCACTTCCCATTTCAGAAACTATTTTCAAGTGATTTGCATATTGGGCTTTATCCGCACGGGTATTGCTTCACCTATCGGGGATGCGATTTATTCCCGCGCCATGAGCGGCGTGTTATCGAAAAATTTGGCTTTGCTCGGCGAAAATGCGGCACAATCTAATTTGCCAATGGTAAATACGCTGCAAGAACTGTTTGGATATAGCGTGATTTTGGGTGCGATAACTTTGATTGCCATTGCTGCATCGCGTTTCAAAAAGCATATAGGGATGCCTGTACCTACTTTTGTGCGGATGTATCGGGTGTTGATGAAGCGATAACGTATTTGAAGATTGGCAATTCCGCCCCATAAAACAACGACTCTGCAACTTTGAATTGCTTAGTTAGTTTTCATCCATTTACTTTGCACCATTATTAATTAAAAGCAAAGAAATTATATGAAAACGCTAATTTATTTAATTCCGGCATTTGTTTTGATTACAAATGGCGTATATGCACAGGGCAATGATATCGAAAAATATATCGCCCTCAGACCGAGTGATATTAAAGCTAAAATATCTGAAATTCAGGAGTATGATGTTACCATGAAATGGCGAAATTTAGATGTTGTGGAAGGAACGAAAATCAATTGCAACGTACTTAAAGTAACGTTTTATGTCGGCATAAATAATGATTCCGTTTCTCCGCCATTCAGGATATCATCGCTTATTCGTCGAATCGGTTGAAAATTATTCTGACCAACCGGACTGAAAAGGAAGAAATAATCGTAAGTCGGGAGCGGGTTGCCGCGTTTAAAGAGTGGATGAATCAATAGCAACAACCATAGTTATTGATGTTTTTTTACACTCGCAGGGTTACAAATGTTGCATCGCGTTTCAAAAAGCATATAGGAATGCCTGTACCTACTTTTGTGCGGATGTACAGGGTGTTAATGAGGCGATAACGTATTTGTTTTTGCCGTTTACCCAAACTTTTTCATTTTCTGTTATTATCTTTGTTCCTTTGTTTGAACAAATAATTAAGGAGTGATGCAACAAGGAAAAAAGGAAAAAACGGTTTTAATTTTGGCTCACATCATCGGATGGGCTGTTTTTATTGTCTTTCCGATAATCAATGAGCCGGGTTTGGTGCATGCGATTTCGATGCATCCGACACTTTTTATTGCAAGCAACTTGTTTTTAATCAGTTACTTTTATTGCAATCTCAATGTATTTGTTCCCAGTTTTCTGTCGAAGAAAAAAATAATTGTATTCTTTGGCATTACTTTCGCTTGCATATTGCTTTATTTCATTTTTCCTTGGATTTTTCATTCATTTTTCTTTTCCGAACAGCCTGTCAAACCGGATAGACCGATGCCCGACAACATGATGAAAAGATTGGGCATTTATACTCGTACCACTCATTTTCTCCTCGTATTCATTGTGAGTACGGGAATAAAAGTGATTACGCAATGGTATGAAGAAAAGCGTCGCTTGAAAGAATTGGAAAATTCAAAAGTAGAAGCCGAACTTTCGTTTCTGAAATCACAAATTCATCCGCATTTTTTATTCAATAGCCTGAACAGTATCTATTATTTGGCTTTGAGCAAGGATGATAAAGCGCCCAAGGCGATTCTTTCGCTTTCCGATTTTCTGCGATTTGTGACCGTTGAGAGTGATAAAAATTTGATTCCCTTAGAAAAGGAAATTAAGATGCTCAGCGAATATTTGAATCTTCAAAGTCTGCGCACTTCCGAAAAATTTGATTTGCAGGTAGAGATGAAAGGCGATTTCACTTCCTCGGAAATCATGCCTCTAACCTTTATTCCTTTCGTGGAAAATGCCTTTAAATATGGAATCAGCGCACATATTGATTGTTTTATCCATTTGAGTATCGGAATTGAAAAGGGAGTTTTGGAATTTACTATCAAAAATTCTATCTTTCAAGTGCAAAAAGATATTGTTAATTCTTCCGGCATCGGTTTGGAAAATATCAAAAAACGTTTGGAATTAGCTTATCCTGAACGTCATACATTAGATATTAAAAGTGATTCGGAGGTTTATAGTGTTTTTCTTAAAATAAATTTAGTATGATGCGTTGTATGGCCATTGACGACGAACCGTTAGCATTGAAACTGCTGACTCGCTATTGCAGTAAAGTTCCTTCTATCAATCTGATAGGAGTTTATAATGATTCGGTGGAGGCATTATGTTATATCGAAAGTTTAGAACCGGATTTGATTTTTTTAGATATTCACATGCCTGATTTATCCGGGATACAAATTGCTAATTCATTGAACAAAAAGCCATTGATTATCTTTACGACGGCTTATGAACAATATGCCCTGACCGGTTTCGAGTTGGACGTTGTGGATTATCTTCTGAAACCTTTTGATTTCGAGCGGTTTCTGAAAGCTTACGCCAAAGCGGAAGAACGATTGCAATCCTCTTTAATAAAATCGGTTCAGGGAAAAAATGTCGATGAGATTATTTCATTTAAATGCAAGTATCAGAATGTACATTTGCCGCTTCATTCCATATTGTATGTTGAAGCCTTTGATAATTACATCAAAATTGTCACGCCAAACGAAACCTACATGCCGGTGATGACCATGAAAAACATCCAAAAATTGCTTCCCGAAGAGCGATTTATCCGTGTGCATAACTCCTACATCATCCCCATTGATAAAATCAAATCGTTCAGTCGGGAAAAAGTGACAACGGATAAAATTCAAGTACCTGTCGGCAGGGCATATAGTAAGGAGTTTTTTAAAAGAATGAATGAGTAGGTTGATGCTCTATGGTTTTTCACGTTTGTCAGAATTCCAAATTTAGTTGTCCTTCTACAACACATCTTTTTGGTTGCCGTGCATTTGACTCAAAATCAATCCGCATCAACAATTCCTTTGTAATTGCGCGTTTGGCATCGGTAAACATAAACGATTCGATAAACGCTTGTATTTCGGGTTTATTGAGTGAGGATTGTACTGTTTGCGCTTCTTCAAGCGTATCAAAACCAATGAAATAGCAAGTATCGTCAAGCAAAAGTACAGTTCCGTTTGGCTCAACCAGAGTAAATTTTGTTTGTTTGTAAAGTCCCGAAATGGCTACTTTGTACGGCTTGAAAGAATAGTCGCCGACACCGAAAATAGAGTACATGGGTTTGCCTTTGTATATGCTTGATTTTCTCTGCAAAAAATGTTCTTTATGCCGTTCCAAATAGGCTTTTGTTTTCGGTAAATTTTCTAATATTTGCTTTGTTTCTTGTCCGACTTTTTTTTGCGTAACGATTGTATATTTTCGTGGTGTATCTATTCTATCTATTTGTAAATCAGAACTTTTTAAAATACCATAAACCAAATCTTCTTCCAATTCAAATTCTTCGCCAAGCGCATTACGAAAGCCACCGTCAATACGTTCCAGTTCCATCACTTTGGCGCAATCATGTTTAATTCCCTGTCGCCATTCAAACGGACAAACACCATCAAATTGCTGATATTTTTTATATTTTTCGATGTCGGACGCAAATTTGTTATTTATCCAACCCAAAGTTACACGCGATTTTGAAGTGTAAAAATCAAATTCTTTTGCCGTAAATTCAGGCGGGGAATTAAATTTGCACACAAATAAGCTTGCATCAACAGCCGCCCCAAACTCTTTTTGTGCATTAATAGTATGCTTTTCCAAATTTGAAATCGGGTATTTATTTCGTTTTTGTTCGTAAACAATATTTTTGATAACGGAATTTTTAATCAAAAAGGCAAAATTCCCCTTTTCTTTTGCAAATAAATCCAGCATATTTAGAGCAATATATTCGCCTATATCAAAATTGCCTTTGCCTGTAATGGCATCAATGCCTTTTACATTTTTGAAATTAGATTTTGTTGGCAAATTCTTTGAATTAAGCGAAGAAAGTGTCGAATTTGTAACCCACGGCGGATTTCCGATAACCAATAATTCCCGTCCGTTGATTTGCTTTTTAATTTGCTGAAAATCAAAATCGAATACATTGCAATGATATAAATGAATTTCCGGTTTGTTGGCTGTTGGATTTTTCAAAAAATATTCGAGCAGTTCAAATTTTAATTCCCATAAATAGACTTCTTGTATTTCAATACCAAAAACTTGTTGTAATGAGTTGAACGTTTGAATTGCCGATAAAATAAAACTGCCTTTTCCGCAAGTTGGTTCAATCAATACTTGCGGGGTAATATCTTTATTAGATAGATATTTGGTTATGGAAAGAGATAAATTTCGGTTGGTTTGGAAATCGCCATATTCTGTACGCGATTCACAAGCAACGGATTGTGATGTTTCAACTTTTTGTTTCAGTTGAATATAATCCGCTTCTTTTTCAAAAAAATCAATAACGCCGGATTGTGCTTTCAAAAGTTGATTTATCTCTTGGAAGTTGGCGGTTTTGTTTTCTTGAAAGAATGATAAAGCCTCATATACAATATCTATGTGGTCAAAATTCATATTAACAGTTATCAATAATTTTTGTGATTCCCGTGACATTCTCAGACAAATCCACTATTCGCTGATACTGTAATCGCCATTGTAAAGCATTAGAAATAGTGAGATAGCCTTGCTTTGGTGGGTTTTTCAAGATTTGTTCTGCTATCTGCATCAATGTAAATTCATCGGCAGGAATATTACGGTCATTCAAATAGGCAAAAATATCTTCTGCATTTGCCTTGTTGTCAATCATTTGCAGAATAGTCGTGGTAGTTTGATAGTCAGCCGTTCTGTCTTTTTCAATGAACGAACAACTCACAAAATCCAATAAAGCCGTTTTAGTTTTGGCATTGTCATGTTTGTCATAAACAAATACCAACAAATTGTAACCCAACCCGAATATCTTTTGCTGTGCGTTTTTGAATGGGCAAGACGATTGCGGTTTATCAATAGAAGTTACTTTTATATCCGTATTGATTTCAGACGAAGGCAAATCAATGCCGTTCGCCGAACTACCCACTTGCAACTCGTATTTTGAAAGCAAAAAATCTTTGAATTTATGTTCAATATGTGTTCCAACTGCTTTGCCATCGGTTACACCAAACAATTCGCTGTTTGGCGTTTTGGATTCTTGCTCGCAAAAAGATTTGGCGAGAGAGATTAAATTAGGGATTGTGAGTGGTTGTTTTGACATAATATTTTGCTATTTAGCCGTTTTTTGAATTGTATTATAGTTAATTTTTTCTTCCGCCACCCGCAACGCCTGCAAAGCAATTAATTCATCAGCCACTTCATAAACCACTTTGTCCGACAACCATGCTATCAATAACTCATTTTCTTCCACATCAAAATATTTTGCAAGTTTTACGATATGTTCCCGTGATGCTCTTCGCTGTCCACGCTCTATTCTGCTTAAAATAGTTTGGTCAATATCCAAGTAAGCAGCAACCACCCGCAGAGGTAATCGCTTGTTTTCCCGAAGTTCTCTTAATATATCTCCTAAACTTTTCATTTGATGAAAATATTTTGACCGTTTCCGGCAAAGATACAAACTTATCGAATATTTCTATATATAATGGAAGATAAAATTATCAACAATTGGATTTCCTACATTTTAATCTCCTACATTTTTATTCATTTCCTGCTTTCTGCCGATCCCCATTTTATTTTTGTCGTTTACCCAATCTTTGCTGATTTCCTTATTTATTTTCGTTTCTTTGCGGCAAAAAAAGCGCTGAAATGAAAAAGAAACGGATTTTATTCTTAGTTACGGTCTTTTTAACTGTAACTTTTAATGTTCTTTCGCAAACAAACGATAGTATTTTGGTCAAAGAAAATTATTTCGGTACGCCTTTATTGAAAGTACTGAATGACTTTGAAGTCAAGTACGGCTTGACATTGAAATACGATTCCACTTTGATTGCCAATTACAAATTCGACCGCTTGTATTTGGGAGCACCTCCTCAAATTGCGTTTGACGGTATTTTTCGGGAAATAGAAGACCTTGCCTATTATGCCGATGAAAACGGCGTTTATTGCATTGTCTTGAAAAAAAACTTGCCCAAGAACCGTACCCGGTTGGAAAACAAACGTTTCGAGGGAGATGCAAGCCGGCATAATTTAACGGTTTCCGGGCGAATCAAAGACCAAACCAACGGCGAACCTTTGCCTTTTGCCTCCGTTTATGTAGATGGGCATAATATCGCTGCCCCTACCAATACCGATGGCTATTTTACGCTGTACAATGTTCCATCGGATAAAGAAATATTGGTATTCAAATACTTGGGATATGAAACGCAGTATTTTTATCTGTCCCCGGAAGTGAATGTGAACAATTTATTTGTGGAACTCCTGCCGGCAAGCAATACGTTGGACGAAGTAGTTATCGTGAAAGAGAGGGAAGATGTGTTGAAAATCCCCGCATTATCTATCGGCGTGATTCAAACAACCGCAGCAAAAATCGCCGATTTGCCCGCCTTGGGCGAAAAAGACCTTTTCCGTACCTTTCAATTGATGCCGGGTATTTCGGGCAGCAACGAATCTTCGGCAGGCTTATACGTGCGAGGGGGAACGCCCGACCAAAATTTGGTTTTGTACGACGGTTTTACGATTTATCATCAGGAACATTTGATGGGCGTTTTCAGCGCATTCAATACCAATGCCATCAAAGACGTGCAGTTGCACAAAGGCGGTTTCGACGCCAAACACGGCGGACGGCTGTCGAGTGTGATGGAAATTGTCGGGAAAACGGGAAATGACAAGACTTTTAATATGGGTGGCGATGTTGGATTTCTGGGTTTCAATGCATTTATGGAAATCCCGTTCAAAAATGAAAAAGGCTCGTTTTTCGTTGCCGGAAGGCGTTCGTTTCCCAGTTTTATGTACGATAAATTTACCTCTGTTTATTCTAATTCTTCAACCTCGGCAACGATGGGCGGCGGCGGTCCCGGCGGCGGATTCAATCAACGGAATCAGGAAAAACCGGAATCTTATTTTTACGACCTCAATGCCAAACTTACCTACAATTTAACGAAAAGGGACATTGTTTCGCTCAGTTTTTTCAATGGAGAAGACGATTTGGATAATTCGCGAACCGGTTTCGGCAGTTCATTCATGAGCGGCAGCATCACGGACAAAACCGAATGGGGAAACATCGGCAGCAGTGTGAAATGGTCAAGAAATTGGGACAATCAATTTTATTCCAATTTGTTGGTTTCTTTTTCCAACTATTACAGTTTACGCGACAGACAAAACAATTCGACAGAAAGCAATTCCACCAATCCCGCTAATGCCACAGCGGTTATGTTCAACCAAAATACAGGGGAAAACAATAAGCTATGGGATTATTCCTTGAAATTCGATAATGAATATAAAATCAACCGAACCAACAAATTGGAATTTGGCTTGAATTATTCAAGATATAATGTCGATTACCGCTATTCACGCAGCGATTCGGTCGATATTCTTAATATGCACAATCAGGGAAATTTAATTTCGGTTTATGTGCAGGACAAATGGACTATGGGCGAGAAGTTTACCATCCATCCGGGCGTTCGGCTATCGTATTACGATGTGACTTCCCGTCCATATTTTGAGCCGCGTTTTCAAACGTTTTACAAAATCAATAAGGAAATCAACCTGAAAGCGTCTGTCGGTTATTATTATCAATTTATGAACCGCATTGTGAGGGAAGATATTTCAGCCGGAAGCCGCGACATATGGTTATTGTCGGGCAAGGAAAGCATTCCGGTAAGCAGTTCCACGCATTTTATCGCCGGAGGAAGTTACGAAACCAACGGCTATCTGTTCGATGTGGAAGGGTATTACAAAAAACTGAACAATCTGAGTGAATACACTTTACGCTTTGCGCCATCGTTCATTGACAATACGTCTTATCAACAATTTTTCTACAACGGCGAAGGCTACTCCAGTGGCATTGATTTTTTATTACAAAAGAAATACGGAAAATTGACCGGTTGGCTGGGCTATACATTGGGCGAAAGCCGCTATCATTTTCCGGTTTATGGCACCGGCTATTTTCCCGCCAACCAGGATGTTACTCATGAATTTAAAATCGTGGGAACCTATAAGCCGGTCAGAGACCTCACTTTTACGGCTTCCTGGATATACGCTACCGGAAAACCTTACACCGAACCCATTGGCGCATACACGCTTAACGTTCCCAATGGCGGAAACATGAGTTTCATTGTAGCCGATACAAAAAACAATGCCCGCTACCCCGATTATCATCGCTTGGATTTACTGCTCAAATACGATTTGTCTTTCATCAAAGAAGTAAAATCCAGTTTGAGTCTGTCGCTGTTTAATGTTTACGACCATGTCAATGTCTGGTATCGCGAATATGGGTACGATACCGCCGCCGGCGTGACGCAAACCAACATTAATCTGTTGGGATTTACGCCCAATGTTACTTTGAGTATTCAACTTAAATAATTACGAATTATGAATTACGAATTACGAATTAAAACAAAGAAATACAATAGTTTAAATATTGTCTTCAGTTCATTGTTAATTATTATTTGCTCATTATTCTTCAGTTGCGAAGAATTGATGCAACAGGAAATAAATACCGCAACCCCTGTCGTAGAAAGCTATTTGGCAGAAGGCGCAACGAGTTTGTCTGTAAAATTATACAGCATGGAAGTGTATTTGGGAGAAGATTACATCCTTTCCAAACCTATTGGCGGTTTAAATCTGAAAATTAATGACAACGAATTAACGGAAACAGCCTTCGGTACTTATTCCTTAGCCTTGGGGGAAGACACGATTCGCTCCGGACAGGAATACAATCTGCAATTTGAATATAACGGAAAACCGGTCAAAGCATCGACCGTTGTTCCACAGCCCGTTACCGGATTAAAAATTGAACCGGAATCTGTCACGCGGACAGCTTCTTCCTATTATTGGGGTCCGGATTCGGATACTACCCGGATTGTTCTTTCATGGGACAATCCGGATAATGGTTTTTACCAAATCTATGTGGATGCGTCCAATACTTCTTCCGACTATTTTGATACCAATTTCCGAAGAAGAATGATGCAACCGGTTCAGGCAAGTTCCCATACGATGAACATGATGGAGTTTAGAACTGCCGGAAACTATAATATTTACGTTTACAAAGTCAATAAGGAATATGTGGAACTCTACGAACGGGTCAGTTCCACCGACTTGGCGAATCCGGTGAGTTTTATCGACAATGCGCTGGGGATATTTACGGCTATGAGTGTGGCACATGTGCGATTTACGGTTTATGAAAGTGAATAGACAGCGGGACAGCTCGCAAAAGACCTGCCAAGTTTCTAAAACATGGCAGGTCAAAATGCTAAATTACCAACCATTCAATGCAAAAAAATCGCAAAACTTGCTGCCATTATAGCAACGCTCAATAATCGGTAGCCTTCATTTATTAAAATGACTTTCAAACCCTTACCATCAAAAATAGCGAGTTTGATACCTGAAAAAATGATTACAACTGCTGTCATAATTGCTCCGACATAAAAGGGAACCGAAGTGTTAAACAAAATTCCGGTAAGGCATGCGGCATAGAACCATTCGCATATAAATGCGAGAATCATTTTTTTGGGTGTGAAAATAGTTTTTACTTTTTCATCCGAAAAGCCCATCAAACGTTGCCATGCTTTTCCAAAGAAAACTGAATACCAAAGGCAACCTGCGAAAAAGGATACTAACGCACCAACTAATGCTGAAATGTAAAACATAAATTTTAATTTTAATGAATAAAAAAATCCCGTTTTTAAGAGTTTCTGCTCTCCCTGCTCCATTTTTTAAGTGTTTTGCAGTTTCACTTCGCGTTTTTTGGGAACAGTTGCGATTCTGTTTCCTATATTGTAACGGTTTTTCCGTTGTTGAATTTTCAACTTTTCGGACATAAAAACTTTTTTGAACTATCAAAGTGTAAAATTACAATTATTTTTTAATTTCAGGCTAAAAATTATTTTTGAGATAAAAATTTCTCGTAACCTTTACCCCTAATGCACATTTAGTAATAATTAACACAAGGCACGGCATCGGCGATACTCGGTGCAAGCACTTTTCTTGTTGGAGGGCGGGATTAGGAAATACATTACATTCAACGGCTTATCTTCTATCCGGGAGTGCGATTATTGCGGTGGTTTTACTTTGGATTATTAATAAAACCAATTTGTAATAAATTTATGAATACGTTACACAACAAAAAGTCGAGATTATTGCATCATTTTTCCCATTAAAAAACGCTCGCCAGCTTTTTTAAAGGCGACGAAGATTTCTTAATAGAATTAAATTTAATCTTTAACCATTATTTAGAAACTAATTGCAGATTTTTCCACAAAATTGATCCATTTATGGGTTAATCACATCAAGAATAAGTTAGCCAATGCCGTGGTTTGCGGCGTGGGATGACTTATCGGATGTGATAGGCGTGGAAACCTGAGGTATGGATGTCTGTGTTTTCAACGATTGGTTAGCTTTTAAAACACGCAAATCGTCTCAATATGGCAAATTTTATATTTGTCCGGCTTTTTACTTGGCGGATGAAAACAACTTTGTCGGAGATTTGACGCAAGGACTGATTATTAAAAATAAGCAACTTTATCAAATTACTTATGCGCCAATTTGTAGTAATTGCGATACATATCAATGTAAAAGATGTGTTTGGCTGAATAAAAAGACAACTTTAGAGATCAATACACCTTCTCATGAACAATGTGTAACAGCACATTTGGAAAGAAATGCAAGCAGAGAATTACTAATTGTCAAAAATTATGAAGGCAGACGATGCTCTTTATGAAAAAATGATTATGGATATGGGGACAACAGCCTCTAAATTTCAAACTTGGTGGGATAAAATGGCTGAAAAATACCAATGGGAAACAAGAGATGGCGGTAATTGGGAAATCAATTTTGACACCAATGAAATTTTTTAGCATAAAAATATTTGTCAGTTCAGAAACTTGTTTGTATCTTTGTACCGGAATAAAAACTAAATAACTATTTCTTGTATGTAGAGGGTTGTTTAGTTGATATAACGGCTAATAACTATTGCGGGGTTTCGCGGGTTGTTAGTCGTTTGTTTTTTATTCTATTGCTGTAATGCAGTATTGAATTTTCTGTTTACTTCCTTTCAAAACGCCAACTGTCAATTTGATTTCTCCAAAATCCTTTATTGAATATTCCATAACAATCATTTCCGAAAATCGCTCTTGATTTTTATTTTCGATTTTTGGTTTTACACTTTTTATTTGTTTTGCCCTTTCAAGTATTTCGGTCAAAAAGGTAACGGCTATAGTTGATTTGTAGGTATGAGAGGCGTGTCCCGCTGTTTCTTGAATTGATAGAAAACGTACATTGATAAAATCATTCAACGATTTATTAAAAATTTGTTTTGTTGTATTCACTGTAATCCAAGTAGAATAAAAATCAATAACAAACTGTTTTCGCACCTTTTTGGCTTCGGTACTGTCGTCTTGGGGTAAGTTTAATTTATTTTCTATCATAAAAGTTTATTTTTAAGAACTGCAAAATTACAACTTTATTTTAAATGGCAAAACGCTACAAAAGTAGAAGTTTTTGATAGGTTTGGCAGCGAAGGCTTGGAATATTGCATTACAGCAATAGAAAGAAACAGATAATTAGCAATAATTAACACAATGCCAAGGTCACAACTTATCAAAATTTTACAAACCTTTGTACTTGGAAAGAGGTCATTTAGCCTCGTTAATTTTTATGGCAAATAACATATCAGACTTCATTATTGGAAAGACTGTGAAGACCGTTTTGGCAATTTTTACAGTAACTATTTTAACGCTGACTTTCGGCTGTAACTCAGACGACCCGTCGGCGGAAGACTTAATGCCGACATACAGCATCGACGGAACGATTAGCAAGTCCGATGGTGGCGCAGCATCAGGCGCATCCGTACAACTTCAAAACGCAGTTGATGGCAGCAATCTCGGACAAACTACCGCGATGCTACTGGTACGTATGCCTTTTCGGGACTTCCGGTTGGCACGTATAAAATTGTTATAACGCTCAACGGTTATGAAACGGCAACCATCGGCAACATTGAATTAAACAGCAATGCAAGCGGTAAAGATGCCGTGCTGCAAAAAATCGTTGTGCCGACTTACATGATTAGCGGTGTGGTGACTAAACCCGATGGCAGTGCGGCAACAAATGTAAGCGTTCAATTGCAAACAGCCCCCGACAATACACTTGTGGGTCAGTCGGTTAAAACGGAGATACTTTCCAATGTTACGGTAAACAATACCAATCTTGCTTTTCAAAGCATTATGTTACAGGCTATTACGACAAGAGGCAATGCCATAAGTATCGTTTATTCGGGAAATGATGCAACAGTTACGAATCTTCCGGCGCAACCGTCCTCGAAGCAATCGGCAGCGGCTATGATGCATCCTATTGCACCGCTATCAAAGCCGGCGGTACAATTACGATCAACAGCGGCACGCTTCGCCTGAACGTTACAAAACACATCCAAATCAACGGCGGAAACATCTATTGCAAGGCGACCGGCAACGACGGTATCGACAGCAACGGCATCATCGCCATCCATACAACTCGGCGTCAAAAATGCGGCAGGTGAATGGATTTTGCTCTATGTTGCAAACAAATTATATATGAAAACAAACGCCAAATATATGACCTGACGGCGGAAAACTACCGTTTGGACAGGAATCGCTACGAGTAAGAAGCGCTTTCACTGAAAGATTTATTGGAATCGTTTGACAAGATGCTCGCTGCTCGTTTCGAGGTGGTAGGAACGCGGGCTAATTTGCTTTATGTTGGGTCTAAAATAAAGATAAACAATGAGTTGAGAGTTCAGTTTGTAACTGTCAAATGATTTCATCTGCCCAAAGTTTGTCTAAAAACACTTGCCACGGCAAAATTAAAATATTGTCAATAAGTCGTGGCAGCGGGTCGTTGCTGATAAGTATTTGTTTTTTAACAGCGTATTCTTCAGCAAATGCTTTCAGTCCCTTCAAATGCTTTGTATCGGCGTGGCCGGTCGATTTTACTTCTACTGCAACTTCGTGGTCGCCAAGTATAAAATCAACTTCCAATTTTGAGGTTGTATGCCAATAATAAATTGAATATTCTTTGTCGGTGTATCGACTGTGTGCATAAATTTCCTGATAAATAAAATGTTCAAATGCCTTGCCGAATAGTTCTGTTTTCGGCTCAATTTTACTCCTCCCAAGCAGATAATTTGCAATTCCAACATCAAAAAGATAAAATTTAGGCGATTGAATTACTTTGCGTTTGGGCTTTTTCTGAAATGACGGCAAAAAACGTCCGAGTAAAGTGTCTTCCAAAATCTGAAAGTATTCTTTTATCGTGGTTGCACTTACACCACAATCCTGAGCAATGTTTGTGTAATTTACCATTTCTCCGTTTGTAAATGCCGCCGCCTCTAAAAACCGGGAAAAAATTTCAACATTACGAATTTTTGCTTCCGCAACAATCTCATCACGCAGATAATTACCAAGATATGAGGCAATTAGTTTTTTCGGGTTTGCCGAATCATAATGACGCGGCAAAAGTCCGTTGTTGATTGCCCTGATTAAGTCGAAATTTGGAATTTCTTGACTGATAAGCGGATACAGTTCGTAGCGTAACGCTCTGCCGCCCAAAAGATTTGCTCCGGAACGGATTATTTTTCTCGGACTTGATCCGCTTAAAATAAACCTGACGTTATGATTGACAATTAACCATTGTACTTCGTTCAATAGATTTGGCAAGCGTTGCACTTCGTCAATAATTACAGGTGTTTTGTCTAAATTTGCAAGTACAGTTTCTCGCAAACTGTCGGGGTCTTTTGCCAAATCATTATATACTCTTGAAATTAGCAAGTCGAAAGTCAAAGCATTTGGATACAATGTTTTAAGCAGTGTACTTTTGCCTGTTTGTCTTGCTCCCCAAAAGAAGACGCTTTCATTTTCCGCACCCAAAAATAATTGTTTTCTATTATACATTATTCAAAATTTCAGCTCTAATTTTTATGATTATTCAAAGTTATACTTTGGATTATCATAATATTTCAAAGTAAAACTTTGCAAAAATACAAATTTATTTTCAAATAACTACTATTGCGAGCAGTTTGGGTGCATTTCAAATGACATCGAAGAAGGCGATACGGTTCAGATAAATCAAGTGTTGGCGGTTATTGAGAACAAACAAAACGATTATTCCGCCCAGAGCGCCAATAGTCGTCATTGGCGGAAAGATTTACAACAAACGCAAACAATTGGGCGATTATGTGCGCAAAGGTGATGTCATTGCCGAAAGTTGCAGGCGAATATTGTCATCGGTGAAAAGCAGACTAATTGAATACAATCATTATGCGCCACAACATTTTTTATATTTCTTTCCGCTGCCACAAGGACAGGGGTCGTTGCGTCCCGACTTCGGTTCGGCGATAAACGGTCCGGCTTCGGATGTTATAAGCTGCTGCTTGGACGATTGCTTGATTTCCTCAGGTTTGATGAAATCGGCAAACGCTCCTATTGCATCCAACTCTTCCGTAATTTCGGATTTTAAATCCTCAAAAGGCTTATCTGCCAAGCGAAAACTTTTACGAAACAGCTTACTTTTCCTGGGAAGCGGCGGCAGGACAGGTCAATTTTTTTAAGGTGCAAGGTGCAAGCGCATATATATAAATATGCGCTTGCACCTTGCACCTCACTTAAATAATTGATATTCAGATATGATTTTTTGTGCGTTTTTCTTGATAGTTGTAATTTTGTACCGTAGTTTTATGCAGACATGGGCAGGACAAGCGTAGTCAAAAAAGACCTCTGCAAACGCTCTAAATCGTACCCCATACGAAGAAATGAAAGCATAAAATGCTGGTTTATAAGACTTTCCTACACATAATGATATACCTTTCAGATATGGAAAGTCTTTTTTGCGTTCAAAAAAACTAACGAATAAAAAACAAATTTTTAGCCTGCTGCAACAAAAAAGAAATTAAGAAACCTTTCTTCCCTTTCAAAAGAAGCGGAACAATATCCACCGCTCCGCTGGCTAAACCGCTAAGTATCGAAGATACCCAGATTTTTTTACCGTTACCGCCTTCCTGCTTATGGATAAAATTTTGGGCATACGGTGGCATTTTTGAAACAACCGTATCTAAAACGCTACTGCCCAACAAAGGCATAAAGTTTTTATGAAGGTAATCGAATTTACTTTCCAATACATCGGATAAGGCTTCCGACTGAACTTCCAATTGTTTTTTTCTCAATTGTAAAGCCTCCGTAGGGCTTAATTGTTTCATAAAAAAATAATTAAAAATTACAAATTACGAATTATAGATGATTTATAAAACTACCCCTAAATTGGCTAACGCCGAACGTTGTTTCCCTAAAGGGGACTTTGGCGTAGCAATATTTGCAAGTTGGCAGGCGCTAAAAGCCCCCTTTAGGGGGTTGGGGGTAAGATAGCGGATAGTCATAATTTATAATCATTTTTCGGTTTCCGAATCCAATTCTTTCAAAAGTAAATTTTTGAACCACAAGGAAACAGGCTTATGATATAAAAGCGCTGCCACTAAACAAATTAAATAGAAAGCCGACACAATGCCAAAACCGCCGGCCATACTTTGTATCCATCCGCTAATCAGGAATCCCAATGCTACGAAAGCAAACAGCAACATAAAAAAGACAAGATTAACGATAACCAATCCGTAAATCACAAATGAACCCACGACAGAAGCTTTTTCAAAAGTTTCCAACCGCAGGATTTCTATTCTCAAACGGATTAATTCCTTTATATCCTCCTTAATACCGGATATAAATGTGCTTAAATTGAACTTTTGTTCCATCCCGGCAAATTCTCGTCAATCACTTTGTTAATTTTCTGCTTCGCTTTATCTACGGTAGAATTTATATCTTCTTTCCATTTAGCTTTATCTTCTTCACTTGCAACTAAATATGCTCCGACAGCAACTCCTATAAGAGCGCCAATACCCAATCCTATCAATAATCCGGCACCTTTCATAATCATAAATCTTTTTTAAATGAATAATAACGCAAAGATACGAAAAATTATCGGGAAAAAACGAGTATATTTGCAACGTTATTTTTTTAATTCAATTTAACGGCAATCATGGATATATTGTTTGTAGAAGATAACAAACGCATCAGCGAATTTGTAGTGAAAGGGCTGGAAGAGAGTGGATTTTCCATTATCCTCGCCGAAAACGGAACCACTGCCCGCAATTGGCTCGGTGAAAAAGAATGGAACCTGATATTATTGGATATTATGTTGCCGGACATAGATGGTTTTGAATTGCTGCAATACATCCGCTTCAAAAAAATTTCGACACCCGTACTTGTACTTAGTGCACTTAATGATCCCGACGATAAAGTGAAAGCTTTGGATTCCGGTGCGGATGATTATTTGTCCAAACCTTTTCATTTCAAGGAATTAATAGCACGCATCCACGCGCTTACCCGCAGAGCGTCCATGAGCCGTGACAAACCGGAAAATATTTTGCAATGCGCCGATTTAATCCTTTATACAGACAGTCATTCAGTGAAAAGAAACGGACAGGAAATCAAACTTACCCGGCAAGAATTCAAATTACTTAAATTGTTGATGGAGAATATCAACAGAGTGGTTTCGCGCACACAAATATTGGATACGGTTTGGGGTATTAATTATGATACAAATACCAATATTATTGATGTATATATTTCCTATCTGCGCAACAAAATAGACAGGGAAGGATACGAAAAACGGATTGAAACGGTAAAAGGAAGAGGTTATATTATCCGGAATTTATGAAAGTTCGAACACGATTAAGCCTGTTTTGTTCCATTGTTTTTGGAATCATCTTTATCATTTTGGCTTTTGTCATCTATGGTCTCCATTATAACAATACCAAAAAGTTGATATACAAGAATATGCAGAACATTGCACAAATATCGGCGCTTTTCTATCTGGAAGAAGATGAATTAAATGCCGTCGAATTTGAAAAAATAAAAAAACAATTTGAAGAAATTGTTGCCGGAACATTTTACCAGGTATATGATAACAACAACCGGATTATTTTCGGCGAACCGTCGGGACAGATTGACGCTGTTATCTTAGACAAAATACGAAACGATAAACGGCTTTCTTTTAGTACCAACCATCATTTTTGCTTTGGAATTTTCTACGAAGACAATCAAGGCGATTTTGTAATCATCGCCAAAGAAGAAAAAAGCGCTTTGGAGCAACAAATGAATTTGTTGTTTTGGACATTACTGTTTTGTTTTTTCATCGGATTCGTGGCTATTGTTCTGTTAAGCAGACGGGTAGCACGCATTGCCTATCGTCCGTTCAGCGATGTGATTCATCAGGTGAAAAACATATCCACCGGCGACTTGAATGTTGGAATCGAATCTCCCGGCACAAAAGACGAATTGCAGGATTTGACGGATACATTCAACGAATTGTTGTCCAAAATAGCGGAAACGGTGGCTATTCAACGAAATTTTGTCAATTATGTTTCCCATGAATTTAAAACGCCTTTGGCTTCACTCTTGGGAAATCTGGAAGTTTTTTCCCTGAAAGACCGCACCCCGGAAGAATATCGCCAACTGTCGGAAAAACTTATCCGTCAGGTAAATCAAATGGAAGAGATACTGAATGTGTTGATGGTAGTTTCCGATTTAAGAAAAGAAGCTTCGAACATTGAACAAACCCGCTTGGATGAATTGGTTTGGGAAATTATCGACAAAGTAACCGAATTGTATCCCCGAACGGATATTCAAGTGAAGTTAAATATTCAACCGGAGGAGGAAAACCTTTTATTCGTTTCAACGGAACGCACCCAACTGTTGATGCTGTTGTTTAATCTGGTGGAAAACGCCGTAAAATATTCGCAAGGCAAACCGGTTGAAATGGCCATTTACAGCCAAGATAATCGACTGTGTATGAGTATTTCCGACAAGGGAATCGGAATTATGCCCGAACACCTTGCCCACATCAGCAAACCATTTTACCGCGCCGACCACACCAACCAAATCGAAGGTTCCGGCATCGGGTTGTCCATTGCACTCCGGATGATGGAGAAAAATCACATCGAATATGAGATAGCATCGGAAGTCAATGCGGGAACAACTGTCACATTGAAATTCTAATCTATTTCTAATCTTACTCCAAAGTTTTTTTAATCTTTAAGCCTTAATTTTGCCGCCGTTTTATAATGATTGAAAAAATGAAAAAATATTTGGTTTTATGCGTTTTTGTGGGGAGTCTTTCTTCGGCCTTTACACAAGAGCAAGCAATGAAATTATCATCCGGACAAATCGAAGTTCTATTTCTGAAACAAAATCTGTTGCTAATGGCAGAGCAAATGAATATCGACAAAGCGGACGCCGCTGTTTTGCAAGCCAAACTCTGGGATAATCCGACCATTTCCGTCGGAGACATGAATTTTTGGCAAACCGGAAAAGAAAAACAATTCAGCCTCGAAATCAGCCAGTTAATACAAACAGCAAATAAAAGGGCAAAACGAATGAATCGGGAAAAAAGTGCAAAAGCAATCGCCCTCGCGGAATTTGAAAATGTCCTGTTGGAACTAAAAAGGGAATTGCGGCAAACCATCCATGAAATCATCTATTTGCAATCCTACCAAAAAGCATTGGATAACCAGGAAAAATCTTTAACGCAACTGATAGAAGCTTATCAAAAACAATTAACCAAAGGAAATATCTCAAAAACGGAATTACTCCGGCTTCAATCCTCCTTATTGGAACTGATGAGTGAAATAAACGAAAACGCTGTTGCCTTTCAGGAACAGCAAAAAAATCTCAAATCGCTTTTAAATACGGAACAGGAGATAGCAATAGAAAACGAAGACCATTTTAAAACGCCGGAAACCTTCTCCCTTTCCGAATTGCAGGAAACCGCAATGGAAAACCGTCCGGATATCCGGCGTGAGCAAATGCAGGCGCAATATTATAAAAAATCGCTTACGTATGAAAAGTCGTTGAAAATTCCCGATATTACCGTCAGTGCAAATTATGACCGTTATGGCGGCGTTTGGGAAAATTTTGCCGGGTTGGGCGTCAGTTTTGATTTGCCTTTTTTCAACCGGAACCAGGGAAATATCAGAGCAGCGCGGGCGGACATTCGCCAAAGTGATTATTTGGCTCAACAACAACAAAATACAGCACAGAATGAAGTAACGGAAGCATTCAATAATTATTTACGAATATACCAATTTTATCGGAAAATAAATGAAAACAATTTGTCCGGCGAATTGGATTCCATGCTTGAAATCTATTCCCGGAAATTGTTGAACAAGGATGTCAGCCTGCTTGAATACATTGATTTCATGAGTACTTATAAAAACAACAAACAAATCCTGTTCTCGGCTCAAAAGCAATTGAACTTATCGTTTGAAGCGTTGCAATATGTTGTCGGAAAGGAAATTAAATAAAATTGAAAAAATATGTCGATTTATAAAATTGTCAGCTGTTTGAGTTTATTCATCTTTCTCGTATCCTGTTCAAATCACACAAAAACAACGGATTGCGAAAAGAAAGAAGCGATTAACCCCAGATTTCTCGAAGGCATAAAAACCGAGAAAGCAGTATTATCCCATCAGGAAGAAGAACTTACGCTTGCCGGAAAAGTGGATTATGATCCCGAAAAAGTGATTCATTACACGCCGCTTGTCCGCGGAGTCGTAGAACGCACCTATTTCTCACTGGGCGATAAAATACAGAAAGGACAAACTTTGCTGGACATACGAAGTTCAGAGCTAAGCGCCTTATATTCCGAAACCATTACTTTGGAGGCGGAACTCGCAGTGGAACAACGCAATTTACAAAGCGCGCAAGGCATGTACGACGACAAAATGCTTTCGGAAAAAGAATGGTTGGAAGCCAAAGCCAGATTCAGTCAGGCGCAAGCCTCGTTTCAACGGGCAAAAACAGATATGTCGCTGTATAAACACAAAGGCGACGGCGTATTTTCCATTCTTTCCCCAATGAGCGGATACATTGTGGATAAGCAAGTGGCGTCGGGCAGTCCGGTTTCTTCCGAAGGAAATCCGATTTTTACGATTGCCGACCTGAATGTCGTATGGATAACCGCCAATGTTTATGCCGGAAATCTGCTGTCGGTAAGAGAAGAAATGGAAGTGGAAATCACAACGCTCTCCTACCCCGGCGAAATATTTACCGGAAAAATCGACGCTTTGTCGCAAGTTTTCGATTCGGAAGAAAAAGTGTTGAAAGCCCGTATCCTGATGCCTAACAAAGACTTGAAATTCAAACCTGAAATGTCCGTAGTCGTCCGGTTGAAAGATAAAACCCAAACAGCAAGCATCGCCATACCCAATGAGGCCTTGATATTCGACGACAACCGTTATTTTGTGGTCGTGGAAAAAGAAGATAAACAATTTGAAATCAAGGAAGTAAGTCTGAGCGGACATTTGGGTGAAACGGCCTATATCCGTTCGGGATTGGAAGAAAATGACAAGGTAGTCACTCAAAATCAATTGCTTATTTACTCAACGCTAAACGAGAAATAAATCATGCACAAATTCGTCGAAAACATCATCGCCTTTGCACTGCGCAACCATATACTCATTCTTTTCCTAACGGGTATCCTGTTCATTGCAGGAATCATTTGCTATATCCACACCCCTATTGAGGCTTATCCCGACGTGACCAATACGCGCGTGCGAATCATTACGCAATGGCCCGGCCGTAGCGCGGAAGAAGTCGAAAAATTTGTTACTTTGCCCATTATGAGGGAAATGAACACCATTCCCCGAAAGACGGACGTTCGTTCTACTTCTTTATTCGGATTATCGGTTGTCACCGTCATTTTCGAAGATGGAGTCGATGATTTTTTCGCGCAGCAATATTCTTCCAACCGGATGCAGGGACTCGAACTGCCGGAAGGAACTTCCGCTTCAATCGAACCACCTTCCGGCGCTACCGGCGAAATTTACCGTTATGTATTAAAAAGCGACTTGCCTATACGCGAAATCTCCGCAATCAACGAATGGGTAGTTGAGCGGGAATTGCTGTCCGTGCCGGGAGTTGCGAATATCGTCAGCTTCGGCGGTGAAGAAAAGATGGTGGAAATCAAGGTCAATCCTGTGGAATTGCAAACCTACAACCTGTCTCCGTTAGAAGTATATGAAGCGGTAGCCCGCAGCAACATCAACGTAGGCGGCGATATTATCCGGAAAGGCAGTCAGGCTTTTGTCGTCAGGGGCATCGGATTGCTGGAAAGCGTGAGCGATATTGAAAACATTCTGATAGAAGTCAAAGGAAGCACGCCGGTGCGGATAAAACAAGTCGCTACGGTGGAAATATCATCCAAACCCCGTTTGGGACAAGTCGGATTGAATGAAAATAACGACATCGTAGAAGGTATTGTCATCATGCTGCGTGGACAAAATCCCGGCGAAGTAATTCAGAACCTCAAAACTAAAATAGCCGAATTAAACGAACGCATCTTGCCCGACAATATTCGCATAGAACCGTTTTTGGATCGTACCACATTAGTGGATGCTACGGTTCACACGGTTGTTAAAAACCTGCTGGAAGGAATTTTACTTGTTTCATTGGTTGTTTTTATTTTCCTCTTTAATTGGCGAACCACCCTGATTGTTGCGACGGTAATTCCACTCTCGTTCCTTTTTGCCATCATCATGCTGCGCATACAAGGACTTCCGGCAAACCTGATTTCCATGGGCGCCTTGGACTTCGGATTGCTCTTGGAAGGAACGCTTGTCATCGTTGAGATTATTTTTGTCGCAATGGAAAAGCGTTCGCACAAAACAGGAGAACGGTTTACGCAATCGCTTAAAAGCGGATTAATCAAAAAAAGCGCCGGAAGAGTAGCTTCTTCTATTTTTTTCGCCCAGATTATATTAATGGTAGCACTCTTTCCTATTTTTTCGTTCCAAAAAGTAGAAGGCAAAATGTTTTCTCCTTTGGCGTTTACATTGGGGTATGCCTTGTTAGGCTCGTTAATTCTCTCGTTAACTTACGTTCCGGTTATGTGCAAAGTACTACTAACCAAACCATTGAAAGATAAAAGCAATTTTATCAGTCGTTTTTTTGTCCGTTCGCTTTATCAAATCTATACATTCAGTTTGCGCTACCGCAAAGGCGTATTGATCGGATTTGCCGTTTTGCTGTTTGCCTGCATCATTCGTTTTTGTTTCTGGGGAACGGAATTTATTCCGAGCATGAACGAAGGAGCCATCTATATCCGGGCTACTTTGCCAAACAGCATCAATCTGGACGAATCTGTAAAAATTACCCAACAGATGAAACAAAAACTTCTTCATTTTGAGGAAGTTCAATTTGTGCTTTCGCAAACCGGACGTCCGAACGACGGCACCGACCCGACCGGATTTTTCAATATAGAATTTCACGCACAATTGAAACCGGACAAGGAATGGAATCGAAAAATCAAGAAAGACAAGCTGATAGAAGAAATGAAAGATTCGCTGGATATTTATCCGGGCATTATTTTCGGATTCAGCCAACCGATTCAGGATAATGTGGAAGAATATGTGGCCGGAGTAAAAAGCGCATTGGTTATCAAGATATTCGGAAACGATTTACCGCAATTGGAACAATTAGCCGACCAAACGGCAGGTGTCATCAAAAATATTCGCGGCGTGGAAGACGTGAATGTATTCCGGAGCATCGGATTGCCGGAACTTCAAATCAAACCCGACGAAGCACGCATGGCGCGTTACGCCGTATCCATGGCTGATGCACAAGCGGTTATTGAAATGGCAATCGGCGGAAAAGCCGCCACAACATTCTATGAAGGAGAACGTACATTTGATGTCCGGTTGCGTTTCAAAAAAGAATACCGCGACGATGAAAAGAAAATCGGAAACATCCTGATCCCAACTATGGACAACAAATACGTACCTTTGAAAGAAATCGCCGACATTTCTTTTATCACAGGTCCCACATTCATTTATCGCGACGGTAGTAATCGTTATGTAGGCGTCGGATTCAGCATCCGCGACCGCGATTTGGGTTCTACCATTGCAGAAGCGCAAAAGAAAGTGTCGGAAAATGTGAAATTGAAAGCGGAAAATAAAATGGTTTGGGCAGGTGAATTTGAAAGTCAGCAACGGGCAACCGGTCGGCTGACGGTCATCGTTCCGGCAGTAATTCTGCTGATTCTATTCCTGCTTTACCTTAATTTCGGAACGGTGAAAGATACACTCATCGCGGCAAGCGCCATCCCTTATGCTTTTATCGGCGGATTTATTTCTTTGTGGGTGACAAATACGGTATTTGGTATTTCGGCGGGCATTGGATTCATTATCCTTTTCGGCATTACGGCCATCAACAGCATTCTGCTGATTACCCAGATGAAAAGATGCATACAACACAACCGCAATCTTCGTTTAGCTATCGACGAAGCTGCCGGCGAACGAATGCGCTCCATATTAATGGTTTCCTTGATGGGCGCAATGGGTTTATTGCCGGCTGCCCTATCGACAGGAATGGGTTCGGAAATACAAAAACCGTTGGCAATTATGATAGTGGGTGGAATACTTATTTGTATGATATTGTCTTTCACGGTGTTGCCGCAGGTGTTTTATTTTGCTTACAGAAGGGATAAGCGATTAAAATAAAAAAGATATTTTGGCGATAGCCCGAAGCAATCCGGAATAATTTTTACAGGTCTGTGGGTTATATAAAAAATTTCATGTAAATTTGTACAAATTTTTTATTCTACAACAATGCTTGAAAAAGTTATTATTCTTGATTTCGGTTCACAAACCACTCAATTAATCGCCCGTCGTCTGAGGGAGTTAAAAGTATATTGCGAAATAGTCCCCTATAATAAATTTCCTGAAAATCCACAGAATGTAATCGGAGTCATCCTGTCGGGAAGTCCCTTTTCGGTCAATGATTCCGAAGCTTTCAAACCCGATTTGTCATCCATTCGGGGTAAATATCCGGTTTTGGGAATTTGTTATGGCGCACAATATCTGGCTTATTCCTCCGGCGGAAAAGTGGAAAAAGGAAATTCCCGCGAATACGGACGCGCCCGCCTGACGCCTGTTGACCGGAACGATTTATTGATGAAAAATATCGGTGAAAACGTTCAAGTCTGGATGTCACACGGAGATACGATAACCGTCCTGCCGGAAAATTTCACCATCATCGCCAATACGGAAGACGTGAAAGCCGCTGCTTATCGCATTGAAGGTGAGAAAACCTGGGGCGTACAGTTCCATCCGGAAGTTTACCATACCGAAATCGGAATGACCGTTTTGGATAATTTTGTGAATATCTGCGGCGCTAAAAAGGATTGGACACCGGCTTCCTTCATCGAAACAACCGTTGACAAACTGAAAACACAACTCGGTGACGATAAAGTGATTCTGGCGCTTTCGGGAGGTGTGGATTCTTCGGTAAGCGCTGTTCTTTTGAACAAAGCGATTGGGAAAAACCTGACTTGTATTTTCGTCGATAACGGTCTTTTACGGAAAAATGAATTTGAAAAAGTCATTGATGACTACAAGCATTTAGGACTGAACGTTATGGGAATTGATGCCAAAGCGCATTTTTACAAAGAATTAGCCGGAGTAAAGGAACCCGAACGCAAACGGAAAATCATCGGAAAAGGTTTTATTGATATTTTCGAACAGGAAGCCAACAAACTCAAAGACATTAAATGGCTGGCGCAAGGCACTATTTATCCGGACGTTATCGAATCCTTGTCGATTACAGGAACGGTCATTAAATCGCATCACAATGTGGGCGGCCTTCCCGAAAAAATGAATTTGAAATTAGTTGAACCACTCCGTTTGTTATTTAAGGACGAGGTTCGGAAAGTAGGCCGGGAATTAGGGATGAAAGAGCATTTGATTAAGCGGCATCCTTTCCCCGGGCCGGGGTTGGGCGTCAGGATATTAGGAGACGTTACGCCTGAAAAAGTTCGGATTCTACAGGATGCAGATGATATTTTCATTTCGGGTTTACGGGAATGGGATTTGTACGACAAAGTTTGGCAAGCCGGCGTTATTTTGTTGCCGGTCAATTCCGTAGGCGTAATGGGTGACGAACGTACTTACGAGAACGCGGTAGCGCTTCGCGCCGTCACCTCAACCGACGCAATGACAGCCGATTGGGCTACCCTACCCTACGAATTTCTGGCTAAGGTATCGAATGAAATCATCAACAAAGTCCGTGGGGTAAACCGGGTTGTTTATGATATTAGTTCTAAGCCGCCTTCTACGATAGAGTGGGAATGAATTTTAATATTTTTAGAAAAAATATTAAAATACACAAAGAAATAATTTATGTAAGATTGGAAACAAATATTATCAAGTATCTATCTTCCGGAAGTGGGTTCTCTATGGACTGCACCCAATGGTATATGGAATAATTCCTTTGCTTCCAATAAAGAAAAAGAAGATTGCCATCCTACTGTGGTGGGGAAAGTTAATTCAGATAATGTTAGTTGCCGGAATAGGGAAAGATAAGTATTTTTATAAAGAAGTCAAAGGGATAGCGTATTTGTTTAACAATTCCTTAGAGAATGAATATATTAAGAATGATTTTGAGATAGACAGTTCCTTAAAATATCTATCACATTATCGGATACCTGAACTGACAAAACACTATAAGCCGTTGGTATCAATGGCATTGGAAGATATTTTCAACGTAGCTGAATCTCCAATTGCCTTACCCAAATTAGTTAAAATAGTTTTTGAATTATTCGACCAGGGAGAGGTGTCGTTATCTGTTTTGGCAGAAAAACACGGATTAGCCAAAAGTACACTCCACCATAAAACAGAATCGTTCAAGAAAAAAATAATAGAAAATTATATTCCTGATACTGAAGATGATGGAATAAATTTTTTACAAAATCTTTCCGCAGCATTGAACGAATTGGCAAAATAGCGGTATATTACAATAAAGCGACAGAATAAAATGAATACAATATTGCAGTTTTTAAAAGACGAAGATACATCTACGAAAGATGTAGAACAAATAGATGCTTCAAGCAGGGAAGTCGAAAAAGTCAATCAATTGTTTACCAAGAATGTAGAATCACGACAAGCCATGTCTCATTTACGAATTAGACCAAAAGTTGGAAAAAATCAGATTTGGTCTGTAAAAAATGAATACGTTGATTTCCTTGGCAATACACAAAAAACAGTACACCCCCTTTTAGTATCAATAGCAACGGATATTGACGAGATGGAAGATGAAGAATTTGTTCGGGTTTATGTTATCTCTCCCTTTCTGGAAATGGCTACTCAACAGGATATTGTATGTAAAGATGCTTCTATTATTGGTTTCCCTTTTCTCGTTGAAACATGGAATGAGCAACCGGTATTAACCGAAATTCTCGATTTATATCTTGGTTATTATGAAACGATCGACTCATTTACAGAACAAGAAAATTTAAACGCTATTCAAAAAGAATTTCGAGAAGTGGAAATTTCGAGAGCAAAATATCTCAATCATTCCATTATGGCTATGCTTATTTTCCTTGAAACCAATCAGGAGCAAGAATTTTCTGTCATCATTTCACTTTTCGGCAAAAATCAATATCTTTCTTATTCGAAAGAAATCCAATCGACTAATACATTAATTGTACAAGAACCCCAAATTGAAATATTCGATAGAAATAACAAGAAATACAAAGGATTATCTAATAAATACAAGATAGTTTTTTCTTCTTTGAAGAACGGATTATATACATTGAGTTCAAAATTGATAAAAGAAACGATTGAAATTAGATTGAAATAATAATATTGCTACCTTTGCAAAAATTTTCAATATAGTTTATGAAAAAAGCTAACATTCCTTTTTATTTTATCCTGTCCATCCTGTTTCTTTCCTCCTGCAAGAAAGAACAAACCTATTACGAAAACACCGGAGAAATCTTTAAAACCAGCTTTCATGTCAAATATAAATACCACAGCGATTTGGATGATGAAATCAAAGATTGCCTGAACCGGTTTGATATGTCGCTCAATCCGTTCAACAAAAAGTCGATTATTTATAAGGTCAATAACAATGAACCGGTGGAAGTGGACGATTGGTTTATCGCCGTCTTCAACAAGGCGATGGAAGTTTCGGAAATTTCAGGTGGAACTTACGACATTACTTGCGCTCCCCTTATTAATTTGTGGGGATTCGGTTACAGCAGAAAGGATTCCGTAAATCAGGAAACAATCGACAGTTTGAAACAATTTGTCGGATACCAAAAAATACGTCTTGAAGGACGAAAAGTTGTCAAAGATGATCCCCGGCTTCAACTGAATGCATCCTCTATTGCCAAAGGATATTCCTGCGATATAATTTCCGAACTGCTTGAATCGCACGGAATTACCAACTACATGGTCGAAATTGGAGGTGAAATTCATGCCAAAGGTAAAAATGCGAAAGGCGTTTGCTGGAAAATAGAAATCCCCAAACCTGTTGATAATTCGTCCCATTCAATCAATGAACGGATGGATTTGATAGAACTCTGCAACCAATCCATCGCCACTTCCGGAAACTACCGCAATTATCACATCAAGGACGGGAAAAAATACGGCCATACCATTAATCCGCTTACCGGTTATACGGCCGAAAGCAATATTCTGAGCGTTTCGGTTATTTATTCCGATTGCATGACAGCCGATGCTTTCGCAACCGCCTTCATGACAATGGATTTAGACAAAGCAACAGGCATTGCCAATCATATCCCCGGCATGAATTGTATTTTTATATATGCCGATTCGGAAGGGAATTTGAAAGAATATAAATAATTACCCCTAAATCCCCGAGCAGAAGACTATTCCTGTATCTCGCTTTCTAAAATATTTTGTATTTCGCTATCGGAAATTGTATCTCTTTCGCCTTTGTCATAAATGGATAACAGGTAGATGTTTCCCTGTTCGGTTTTGAAATAGGTAATAATTCTTGCTCCACCGCTTTTCCCTTTGCTTTTGGAAGCTATTGCTATACGGATTTTATAAACATTATTACCTAACGAAATCCCTTTTTCAGGGTTTTCTTTTAATTCCTCTACAAGTTGTTTAAATTCGCCTTTGAGTGAAGCATATTTTTTAGAAAGACGTTTGATTTCACGGTCGAATCGGGAAATGGTTTTTACAATATAAGGCATCTTTAAAGTTCTTTTAGAAGTTCTTCTACCGGACGCCCTTCCAATTTACCAGCTCTAATCAGTTTCAAATCCTTGGCTGCTTGTTTGAGGTTGGCAATAATTTCTTCGCGGGAATCTCCATCCGTTTCTTTTTCTTCCACCTGCACGAAATCAAAATTTCTCAATAATTCCATTATGAAATCGTATTTGCGGGATGCAACGTTCAAAATGATGCGTTGCCTGCGTTTTTCATCTAATGCTACCGTACTCATATTTTTTATTAATTAAAATAACAGTGCAAATTTACAATAAATTCCACTATTATCCATTAAAAATCTATTTATTTTATTGCCGTTCATGTGATTGAGGTAAATCCCTGAAAGGGGGTTGGGGGGTAATTATCTCCTTTTCCCCTGTTTCTTCTGCTGTTCTTTAAGCGCAGCCTGTTGTTTTCTCTGCGCTTCCTCCAACCGAGCCATCCACCCCGATTTCTTTTTCGGAGGATTCTTTTTATTGGCTTCTAATTTCGCCAACAAAGCCTTTTCATTCAGGAAGTAACGGAAAGCCATCGTTTGAAGAACCGTAATCAAAGTGGAAATGAAATAATAATAATTCAAACCGGATGAATAGGAATTCAGGAAAAACATCATGAAAACCGGCATGATATACATCATGACTTTCATGCCCGGCATCTGTTCCTGTCCCGTATTCGTCTGATCCATATTGTATTTCGTATAAATAACATTAACAATAGTCATCAACAGACAGAAAAGACTGAGATGGTTTCCAAAAGAATCGGAAATAAACGGAATGTATGTATTCCACTGAATGATAGCATCGTAAGTGGCTAAATCTTTCGCCCAAAGGAAACTTTGATGTCTCAGTTCGATAGCCGAAGGGAAAAACCAGAAAAGCGCCAAAAGAATAGGCATTTGGATAAGCATCGGTACACAGCCGCTCATCGGATTAATGCCGACTTGCCGGTACAATTCCATGGTTTTTTGCTGACGCACCATCGCATTTTCCTGTCCCGGATGTTTGGCGGTTATGGCTTCAATCTGCGGTTTCATTACCCGCATTTTGGCCGATGACATCAATGACTTGTAAACCAATGGGAACAAGCATATTTTTACAATCAAAGTCAGCAGAAAAATGGCTATACCTACATTGGTAATATTCCTGATTAACCAGTCAAAAATAGGGATAACAACCCATTTATTGATTGACCGGAATAAACTCCATCCCAAATTAACCAATTTTTCCAACTGGAGGTCTTGTCCTTCAAACTTGGTTTTATCGTAATTTTTCAGCAAATTATAATCGTTAGGACCAAAATAGAAATTCAGCTGAATGGGATTATTCGAACGGACATCAAAATCCACACTGGTAGAAGTGGAATAATCTTTCAGATATTCACCACTCTTGAAATACCTGGAATCCAATTGACTTGCGCCGAAACTTTCTTTGGCAATCAGCGCAGAGGAGAAATATTGGTCTTTGTACCCTATCCATTTCAGTTTGTTGGGAATCGCTTTGGAATCGTCTTTTGTTTCCTTCAGATTTTCCACATCATCACTTAAATATTTATAAAACAGTTGCGTATAACGTTCTTCAAACTTTCTTCCTTTTTCCTGCTGCCGGATTTTCTGTTTCCAAAGAAGGTCTAACGAACCGGTTTGAGACGAAATATGATTGTACAAATTATGCGGAACAATGTTGAAATCAACCATATAATCGTCAGGATGCAGGTTATAGACAAAATCCAAATAGGCATCATCGCCGGCTTTCAACCTGAAAGTCGTTATCAACGGACTTTGAGCCACTGCTTCGAAATACAAATCGCTCGTATTGATAATCCGGTTGTTCGTCGTAACCAAAGTCGCCGAAAACGAGGATTCGTCTTTATCAAAGAGAATCAAAGGATTATCTTCGTAATTGGTATATTTTTTTAATTGAACCGAATAAATACGTCCGCCTTTCGTTGATAATTTTAGAACAAGAAATTCATTTTCCAGAGTGATAAATTCTTCCTGTCCCTGAGCTACAGTTGCAAAATCACCATAAAGCGCCGTGAAACGATCCGCAACGACAGAATCGGACGAATTAACAACATCAAGGGATTCATCGGTAGTCGTTTGCAGACTTTGTTGAGCCATTTGCCGCTCCACAATCGCAATTGAATCCGTATATCTTTGCTGCGCCTCGATTTGTTCTTTGGAAGGCTTGTTTAAATAAGAAAACCCAATAACTACAAGAAAAATTAATATAAACCCAATAACCGTATTTTTATCCATAAATTCTACCAACATTTGAACCCTAACAGGTTCATTCTAATAATTTCTTAATTCTCTTCACTCTTAATTCTTCACTCTTAACTCTCTTCTATCGCCGCCCCAATAAAACTCATAAATAAAGGATTGGGATTCAATACCGTAGAGTTATATTCCGGATGATACTGCGTACCGACATACCATTTCAATGCAGGAAGTTCCACCACTTCCACCAAACCGGTTTCCGGATTAATACCGGTACATTTCATGCCGTTTGCCTCATATTGCGCTTTGAATTTATTGTTAAACTCATAGCGGTGACGATGACGTTCAAGGATAAGGTCATTATTATAAGCCTTATAGGCTATCGAATCCTTTTCAAGTTTGCAAGCATAAGCGCCGAGACGCATGGAGCCGCCCATCATCGTCAAATTTTTTTGTTCTTCCATTAAGTCGATCACTTTGTAGGGCGTGGAAATATCCATTTCGGTAGAATTGGCGTCTTTCAATCCCAAGACATTACGGGCAAATTCGATAACCATGCATTGCATTCCCAGGCATACCCCGAAAGTCGGTTTGTTGTGCTCACGGGCATATTTGAGCGCGATGAATTTACCTTCGAGACCTCGCTGGCCAAAACCCGGTGCAACCAGAACGCCATCTAAGCCACAAAGTAACTCTTCGACATTATCTTCGGTAACTTTCTCGGAATGAATCAATTCCAAATTCAATTTCCGGTAATGATAAGTCGCTGCCTGCAGCAAAGATTCAGTGATGGATTTGTAGGCATCGGGAAGTTCGACGTATTTTCCCACCAAACCAATTGTAACCGTTTTTTCTGCGGTTTGCATATTGTTCAGGAAATCTTTCCAGGCATCCAACTTCAATTTTTTTTCATTTGTCACTCCCATTTTCTGGAGTACAATCTCGTCCATTTTCTGTTGCGCCAGCACCAAAGGAACTTCATAAATGCTTGGTACATCATAGGATTGAATTACAGCGTCTTCGTCCACGTTGCAAAATAAAGCAACCTTGTGACATATACTTTCCGATAATTTTTCTTCGGTCCGGAGTACCAAGATATTAGGTTGAATTCCTTGTTCCTGGAGCATCTTAACCGAATGTTGTGTCGGCTTGGTTTTTACTTCTTTAGCTGCCGAGATATAGGGAACATAAGTCAAATGCACGCACAGACAGTTTTTTCCCAATTCCCAACGCAGTTGGCGAACGCTTTCAATATAAGGTAAAGATTCTATATCGCCCACCGTACCGCCAATTTCGGTAATGATAAAATCATATTCGCCGGTATTTCCCAAAAGCCGGATATTGCGTTTGATTTCGTCGGTGATATGAGGCACTACTTGAACGGTTTTCCCAAGAAAATCACCTTTTCGCTCGCGATCAATCACATTTTGGTAAATCCGTCCGGTGGTTACATTGTTCACTTTGGTTGTAGTGATGTTCAGAAAACGCTCGTAATGTCCTAAGTCCAAATCGGTTTCGTGACCGTCGATGGTTACATAACATTCACCGTGTTCGTAGGGATTCAAAGTTCCCGGATCAATGTTGATGTAGGGATCAAATTTTTGGATAGTTACCCGAAAACCTCTCGCTTGCAAGAGTTTACCTAAAGACGCCGCTACAATTCCTTTGCCTAAGGAGGAAACTACGCCGCCTGTAACGAAAATATATTTAGTTTCTGCCACTTAAAATAAAGTTTGCTATTAAGCGAACAAAGGTACGAAGTTTTCTTGGAATAATATCAATTTTAATTTACAATTTTGTATAAGTTTTCCCTCTGGAAAATTTCATTTGTGGTGAAATCAAATATTCAATTACAATGTCTTCATTTTTATTATCAGCGGATAATTTCGTTTCATAAATAGAAATCTTGTTTTTGAAAATTACCGCACATTTCAAATGCCGGGTAGTATCGCAGATATAACCTATTTCCAATTTATCTACTGTATTTCCTTTTTCATCATAACTGGTTAATTCTTCACGAATTCCGATATTATCTCTGTTGATGAAACTTTCCAATCTCCCATTTTCACCTTGATAATAGACTTTTCCGGACGGAATTCGGTCTGAAGCATTATTCTGAGGATGGAATAATAAGGACTTCGCTTGAGGAATGTAGTTCGAATCTGCCGTGTCACACACGTACGCATCGTTCATCGAAAGAGCCATGTCTTCTTTGTTATTGGGATAATTCCTGAATGTAAAAATCCCCACAGTCAATACTGCTATCAACAGAAGAGCAATACCAAGAATACTATTCCGGATTTTTTTCTGTTTTTTTCTGTTTTTTAAATAGGGTGCATTACTCATAATTCATATATTTTTGTCTCAATTATCGAATTTCGCCAATGAAAAAATTTCGCAAAACAAATATTTTTTCTTTGGATAAGCAAAGGTACTAAACAATAATCGAAAAAAACAATTTTCAGTGAATTAATGAATCACACAAAACGATGAAAAAACAGAAAAAATCCCCATTAAACATGTCTGCAATGTTTTTCATCTTGCAAAATGAATAATCTATCCGTTTCTATGATTAATTTTGAACCAATTAAACAATTCATTACAAATTCCTTTTAAATCGTATATTATCCATGTATATATTTTCATAAATCATCTTGGTTGATACCTGTTCATAATCTTATCTTTGTCAATAAAATAAATATGCATAATTTCAATCATAAAAGCAATTAAAAGAGACATGAATTTCATCATCTAAACTTTAACTCTGGAAGGGGCTGCCATCACCGGCAGCCCTTTTTCATCATCCGGACAGAACTTATAAACCATCAATTAATTGTCGTTGCTTCATGAAAAACTCTATCCGCTTCAATTCATCTACTCCGGAAATCTGAATGGAAGATCTTCTTTTCAAATTCAGCCATTTCTTGAAATTTTCAGCCATTTCCACATCCGTTGAAGACAGTTCATACTTGATAAATGTCCTTACCTTGCTTACCCTCATATCTTTCGAATAAAAGTAACTGTAATTGGTATCCAGATTGATTTGAGAAATATATAAATTAACCCGCTTACCGGTTTCAGGAAAACAACCTTTACTCGAAACGACCGACATATAGTCCAAGAAAGCAAAAAGTTCACTTTTCAGCAGTTCCTTATCTTCCTCGGTAATCAGATAAATCGAGGTAAAGTATCTAATGTCGTTAACCAAATAGTTAAATATCATGGGATCCCAGATATAACCTATATTTGCCACATTCTTGATACTATTGAAGTAGCGGTTTCCTATCTGGCGTATCTTTTCCGGAAGAACGACCTGCGCAAAGGAATAAGTATCATTCTCCGTCCCGCACTGGTACATCCATTTAAATATATAATACCGAGCTAATTGCGGGAATCCCGTAAAAAGGGATCGGGGCAAGATATTAGTAGCTTCCATGTATTCCGAATCGGGAGAAGAAGCAAACCTGTCCAGGAAATCGACGAAAGCGTTCATCGCATCTATATCTTCTTTCGCCGGACTGATATATTTCAATGTTTCCAACCGGAACGAATGCGAATGTCCGGTTGTGATGTTGGCAATAGCGTCGATGGAAATATTCCAGACTTTCGCTATTTTAACCGCTTCATGAAAAGGAAACAAGACGTCTTTACGCAACCTGCGGTAAACCGCCTCGCGTTCGATAGCCAATAAATCCATCAACGCTTCGGTCAAGCGGGCTTTATGAGGATATCTCTCGCAAAGAGAATCCAGAAAATTGTCATACCATAAATTATTCATAATCCAACTATATTCATATTTAATAACTAATTCTATATATTTATTTATTTTTAACATAAATACATTAGTCTATTTCGGGCGCAAAGTTAAGAATAAAATTATTAAGATTTTATAAAGAAAAATGGGTTGGATATAAAAATTTAATACAAATTATGAAAATATATTTTTCAGACAAACTTAAATTTTCGGAAAAGGTACAAAACAAGTGCAAAAATAAAATGAATGTGTCACAAAAAGATAATATTGTCAATTACGTTCCGGCCTGCATGATTATTTAATTTGCCAATCATTTGTTCACGGCACAACATCAATTCACTTTTAAGAACGGAAGAAGTTAGTTTAACATAAAGTACTCGCTTTCTGATATATAGATTATCGGTAAATCGCGAAACAGAAGTACCCAAAACCTTATTCCACGAATCCATCAACCTCGTTTCGGCCAATTTATCCGCTAAAGTCGGATTTTGTTCAAAAAAATCATCCAGTACGCTGCCAATCTGTTGAGTATTAACTCGTTTCATAGTACTTCGATTTTCCCGTTTTCTACTTGAAACAATTTATAGTCGTGATCCATTCCGGACAAAATCGTATCCAAATATTTCCGGTTGGTATCGGTAATAAAAATTTGTCCGAATTCGGGACACGCCACCAAAGCGATGATTTGTTCCACTCGCCTGGCGTCCAATTTATCAAAAATATCGTCCAACAAAAGGATCGGTACGGAATGGCCTTTTTGCGTTAAGAAGTTGAACTGCGCCAATTTTAAAGCAATCAGATAGGTTTTGTTTTGTCCCTGCGAACCGATTTTACGAATCAGATACTTATCTAATAAAAACAGGAAATCGTCTTTGTGTATTCCTACACTGGTATAACCTAAAAGTTTGTCTCTTTGTCGTTTAGAAGCAAGTAATTTTTCGGCGTCGGAATCGTAGAGTTGGGATTCATACTGTAAATCAACCGGTTCGCCTTCGTTGCAAATCTGTTGGTAATATTTTCTGAAAACCGGCAAAAATCCTTCGACAAACTCGCAACGCTTTTGATGAATCACGATTCCGTCGGCAGCTAATTGTTGGTCGAGAATCTCAAACAAAGAATCGTCGGGAACAGCCATATTATTGCGTAGCAAAGAATTTCGTTGTTGCAACACCTTATTATAATGTATCAGCGTTCGCAAGTAATTTTTATCGTACTGGCTGATAACCATATCGACGAACTTCCGCCGTTCGTCGCTCCCGCCCTGAATCAAATCCGTATCGGCAGGTGAAACCATCACCATAGGAATCAACCCGATATGTTCCGACATGCGTTCGTATTCCTTTTTGTTTCGTTTGAAAATCTTGCGGTGTTTGCGTTTGATGCCGCAGTAAATCTCTTCGATCGTGTCGCCGTCTTTGTAATAGCCTTGTAAGACACAAAATTCTTGCTCGTGTTTAATAATCTGATTATCAAGTAAATTGGTATGGTTTTTGGTAAAAGAAAGATAAAACAGGGCGTCCAACAAATTGGTTTTTCCCATTCCGTTATTACCAAAAAGACAATTCATTTTAGGAGAAAACGACAATTCGGCTTCTTCTATATTTTTAAAATTTAGCATGGAGATGCGGTCGATAATCATAATGCAAAGTTACATGATTATTTTGGAAATAAAAATAAAAGCATAGTAAAAGCTTGTGCATAAATAAAATAATAAGCAAATAAGCACATTTTTCCACAAAAATTTTCTTATTCTTTATTTTTGTTTCTTTTAAGAAAAATTTTACCTTTGCAGTATGAAGACATTTAGTATATTGATAGTTTTTTACCTTTTATTATTTAACGCTCTATCTGCTACTGCTCAAAATTTAAGATACGGTCTTGAATTCAGTTCGTTTGAGGTAGTGCAAGAAAGGCGAACAAGTTTAAACTTATCGCCCTCAAAGGCTTTTTCATTTTCCAACGGCTTTTCGTTGTCTTTCAATGTGCTTTTTCAATCTGCCTCCGAATATAATTTTGGGTACATCTTTCGTATTATTGGAGAGGATGAACATCATATAGATTTTGTAGTTGACCCGGAAAAAGTAAATGTGGTATATTCCGAAGACAAAATATTGGCTGAGTGTCTATTATCTGAAATAAGCAATAAATTTTCTTCATTTTTTCCCTTTTCCATTCAAATGGATATAAAAAATAATTCGTTGAATATCGCCATTGGAGAAAAGACATTTTCCCCGGTGGTTTCATCATTAAATAATTTCAAAAATGTAAACATTATTTTCGGAAGATGCGATTATCCTCCGTTTCAAACAAGCGACGTCCCGAAAACAACGATCAAAGATATTCGTATCAACAGTATCAAGGGAGATGAGATTTACTACTGGAAACTTTCAAAACATGCTGAAAACGGAGTTTATGATGAACTGAAAAACGGTTTTGCCAAAGTCGAAAATCCCAAATGGATCTTGGACGATCATGCTTTTTGGAATAAAGAAATCAGTTTTAAGACTTTAAAGAATCCTCAAGTTGCATACAATCCTGATGAAAAAGCGATTGCCGTTGCCGACAGAAGGAATTTTTATATTTACAACATCCCTGCTCACAGACTTGTCCATAATCAAAATTCATCCGGATTTGTTCATAGCAGGGGACCCAATCAAATGATTTACAATCCGGGAGACAGCACTTACTATTCCTATTGTTTTCAGAATAGGGAACCTCGGAGTATAGCTACATACGATTCTAAAGATAAATCATGGAACAATACCGGCATGAGGGAATTTGGCAGTGAATACTGGCATCATAACCGGTTTGTTTCGCAGAAAGAAAATTGCCTTTATTTGTTCGCAGGATATGGGCAGCACAAATATAAGAATACCGTAAATAAATATTCATTTGAAACCGGAAACTGGGAAATTTCACAATACCTTAATAACGATAAACAAAGTATCACTCCGCGTTATTTAAGCGGATTGGGGGTAATTGATGAAAACCGGATTCTTCTTTTTGGAGGCCATGGAAGCAACAGCGGTTTACAATCTTTATCACCCCAAAATTACTATGATTTATATCAGGTGAATCTGCCCGATTTAAACGTAACCAAACTATGGAAAATGGAAGCGCCTGTCAATCATTTTGTTGTCGCTAATTCCATGATAGTTGATACCATTAATAAACGTTTTTATAGAATCCTCACCGGCTGCTTTTGCATTATCGGACGAGATTGCTAAAATTAATGAAGCAAAAAGAAAAATCAATATTTTTTTCATGCGATTAATTTGTTTTAAAAGAAACCTGCTC
>BNTV01000038.1 GCA_025996865.1 Bacteroidia bacterium | reverse complement strand
ATCCTATTTCCCTGCAAATCAATATGAAAATAATTGCCATCAAAATCTCTTACTGTGCAAAAATTTTCTTGAAAATTGCCTGTCCATGCATAGTTTTGTGGGTAAACTCTTTTGCCTTGTTCGTTGATATGAAACCAGTTTTGCTTTTGGATAACGGCGGCACGATTGCAGTAATAGCCGAAAGTTCGACTATATCGTTCAGAATACAAAGGATTTCCGTTACTGTCAATATGATACGCCCCTGTTTCATCTTTTACAGGTGCAAATCCGGGCGTATGGAATTTCAATACTTCGATAAAACGCTTGTCGAAAATCGGGTTGCTCTCAAAAAGAAAGTGCGTGTTGTCGGGGGATACTGTTATTTGTTGCCAATTCATAATTTTTTAAAGATTAAAACGGTTTGTAATTCATTGAGTTTTATGTTTTTTTGAAACACAAATCTTGCTGATTGTACAAGGTCAATGTATTCAGTAGAAGTTCGCTCGAAACTTTGGCACATCACAGCCATATTGAGTGAAAGCAATGACAAATCAATATTAATTTTGTCGGCGCAATTTTCAATTACATAAAGCGTTCCGCCTTTCGGCAATGCAGCAAAGCAATTTTGTAAAATCAACTTTGCTTTTTCGTCCTCCCAATCGTGCAATACCCTCGACAAAATAATTGCTTCGGCAACTTGCGGAATTGTTTCAAAGAAACTGCCGCCAATCTTTTGAATATTTATAACTTTTATACTTTCAACTACTTTCGGCAAATCAAACAAATAACATTCAATTTGAGGAAACTTTTCTTTAACTGCATTTATCGCTGCGCCGTAACCGCCGCCACAATCCAAAACGGATTTATGTACACTGAAATCTACCAATTCTGGCAAATGTTTGTAATCATCTCTTGCGTATTCAAACATCGCCTTATGATAGTCGCCTAACTTATCTGGGTGCTTGTCTAAATAATCAAAGAAATTACTTTGATACAAGTTTTCAAAAGCACTTTGCCCTGTTCGTATGGAATAATCAAGATTCTGCCACGCAGTCAAGTGTTCGCCTGCCCAATTCATACAAGCGTATTTCAAACTTTCGGGGTGCTTGTCGGTAAGCAATTCCGATTTTGCTGTTAAACTGAATTTGCTATTTGTGTATTTCAAAAAATCGTTATTACACAATGCCGAAAGCAATGTTACAAGATTTTTTTCGTGCAAATTCAATTCATTGGCTAATTCCTTTACAGTTTTAGAATTTTCCAACGCATCAAACAAATTCAACTTGCAAGCGGCATTGACGGCAAAATATTTCCAATGTTCTGTAAACATATTTTTCAATTCATTCTTCATATTTGCCGTTTTTAAGTATTAAACCACCTAAATATTTTACCCAATCGTCTTTTGGGTAAATTTTCCCATTAATACTGAAATGATAGTGAGCAACCAGTAAATCGTGTGTGACAAATATAGTTAAGCCGTTTTCTTTGCTGTTTTCAGTCAAAAAATCAGTCATATTTGTGTTAAATTCTTTCGTTACGCTTATTCCCGGAATGTCAATGTTGTGCGTAATTCTGTAATATAATTCGTCAAATCCTTCTGTTAGAAAGAATTTTCCTGCTACTTGGTCGTCTGAAATGTGCAATCCGGGGTCGCCAAGTTCGTGCGATTGTGTTATTTCAAGCGATTTTCCGTAACCTTTTGTAATATATTCCGCTGTCTGAACACAGCGTTGAACAGGACTTGTGAAAATCTTGTTTATTTTCAACTCCGACAAACTTTTACCGAAGCTCAATGCTCGTTCTTCGCCTTTTTCATTAAGCAAAACATCGTTTCCAAATTCGCCTGCGGGAATTTTGTCGCGGTCGGCGTGGCGAATTAAAAGAGAAATTTTATCGTTTTCAGAATATTTTTTGATTTGTTCTAACATAATGGTTTACGCATATTACAAGTTTTACATAATTCAACGTTTTTATAGTTTTCAACAAGTTTCCTGTAAATCGGACTTGCTAAAACTTCTTGTATCGTTGTTGTTTCGACATTTCCAAAATCGCCCAACGATTGCCGAAGGTTGTCGGGAGCACAGCAGGGAGAAACTTTTCCAGTTGCGGAAATCCAAAGTTCTTTTTCTAAAAACGGACATTCATAACTTTCGGGAACTTCCGTTTTTTCGTTATCAGACAAAGGTAAAATGTTTTCCAACAAAGCTTTCTCGCCGTTTGGTTTGCAGTATTTTTCCTGTGCCTCGTATGCCTGTTTTACATACTCGTTCCACTTTGCAACGCTTTCTTTCGTGGCTTTCATTGACAGATTTTCGATTTCAGCGAAATGTGTCCAAAGGTGGTGTCCCTTGACTCTATCAACTCCAATTTCGGCGGCAAGTTTCACAATGTCAGCTAACTCGTGCATATTGTTTTGCATAAAAGTCAGTTGGAAAGTAATACGGCAGAAATAACCTGTTTTTTCAAAATGGGCGTTTCGGAGAACAATCAGTTTCTTTGTGTTTTCCAATGCCATTTGGAAATTCGAGCCTGTCATTATCCTTTCGGAAGTTTCGGTGGTTGCGCCGTTCCAACTGATTTTTATGTCGGTCGTATTGGGGATAATGATTTTTGCCCATTCTTCTACCGATTTCTTGGGAAAAGTACCGTTTGTCGTGAGGTTGATTTTGATATTATGCTTTTGCGACAATTCAAAAATCCGTTCTATATCTTTGTACAACAACGGCTCGCCCATCGTTGAAGGGATAATTTCTTTTACGCCTAATTTTGCCGCTTCATCAAAAATTCTCTCAACAATTTCAAACTTCATTCGACGAAATTTTACGCCCGTTGTTTCAAAAAGTTTTTGCTTGAAATCGCTGTACAGGCTATGTTCCTCGCACATTATACAGTGCAAATTACAATCTTCGGGGTTGGTATCAAGCGTTATGCGCCACAATTTATTTTGTTCTGACATTTTCAAAGAGTTTTAAAAGTTCAACACAATGATTTTCAATATCAGGCACTTTGCCGCCTTCGGAATACAGGTAGCCACGATTGCCCAAACGCTGCATCTCGACAGGGTGTTCAACCGCCCATTTCATTTGTTCTGCCAATGAATTTATATCTCGGTGATTAAATAACAATCCATTTACTTTATGATTTACATACTCGCACATTCCACCATAATTTGCCGTAATCACAGGCACTTTGCACTCCTGTGCCTCGTGGATGACAAGCGGCGAATTTTCTGCCCAAATTGAAGGTACAACAATACAATCGACATTGGCAAAAACTGTATTTGCCAAGTTTTTATTCACATACTCGCCGCAAAACTCAATAGGATTATGCGAAGTTTCCGCCATTTTTTTCAATGCTTTTGTGCTTTGTCCATTTTCGCGCCCGAATATTTTCAGTGTTGCCGGTTGTTCAATTCGTTTAAATGCTTCAATCAACAAATTCACCCCCTTTGCGGGAATATGAGTCCCAATATAGCCAAAAGTGAAATTGGTTTTGTCTTTTGATTTTTCGGTTTGCGTCAGATATTCAATAGGAAAACCGTAATCAAGGTAAATGATTTTGTTCTCAGGAATACTAAAATCGTTGATAAAGCGATTTCGTAGATATTTTGCAGGTGCAATAAACAAATCTATTTTGTTGATAATAGCTTTTGTTTCAATCATTCTGCGATTTATCCAATTTGTCCATGCAGCAATATCCTGTTCTCTTTCAGTTTCTTTGCCACTAAAATAAACTTCGTAACAATTGCAGGCACATTTGTGGTCATCTTGTCCGTTGCAAACCTGAAAATTGTCTTTCTTCCCGATACTTCGGGTTAAAAATTGACCTCTTGGGCACATTAACCAATAATCATGCAGCATGAAAATGATTGGAATCTTTTGTTTATTGAGTTCATCTACAAGCCCTGTTGAAAGGTGATTGAGGTGTCCAATATAGGCAATATCAGGTTTTATAGTTTTTAACAAATCGGCAAAATTATCATCCATTTGCTTATGTCGGTAGCCGTCTTTGCCCTGTGGATTATTAACAATGTACAAATCCAAATTGTCGCTTTGTTTTTCGTGGCGAATGGAAAAATCGGGAGCATACAAATTTTCTTCGCGCGTGAAAACCGAAACCTTGTGTTTCTTTGATAGTTCATTACAGACTGATTGGCTGTAAACTTCCGATCCAGCATTGTAGGTAGGCGGGTAGCCGTGAATTATTTTTAAAATGTGCATACTATATTTTCTTTTATTGTTGAATAATTTCCGTTTCGTGCAATAAACTTTTGAGAATCAACATTTATTTGATTTAAAGCATTTTTAACTCCAACCTCTAAAATAGGAGCTGAGTAATTATGGCAAGATTGACTACTGTCGAAAAATCTACCCAGACAATCTACCATAATATATGACCCTTTGATTAGTTCGTTACTTTCTTTAACAACTTTGATTTCAGGTAGTAATCCCTTGCTATTGCGACTGCAAAAGTACAAAAAATCGTCTGTTGAAACTGCAACTTCTTCAAAATTGCAGTCGTTTTGCCCTTTGACCTCTGTTGCTTGCAGAATTTTCCATCGAAAAGGCTGCATCTCGTTTACAAAATCGGTCAATTTTTCAGTGTGATTGAATTTTGACACAACAGTATTGATTTTCAATTGAACACCAAAACATTGACAAGCGGTTGAAATATTACGCAAATTGTTTATTGACAATATCTTGCCCGATTGATTGCTGCCAATTTTGATATTGGTTTCAAGATTGAGACTATCAATGCTAATCGCCAAAATGTCCAAATAAGACGAAATGTTTTTTACCCACTCAAAATCAATTTGGCTTGTATTGGTAACAATGCTCGTTTCGAGTCCTAACGATTTTGCGTACTGAATCAATTCCGTAATGTGCGGAACAAGTGTTGGTTCGCCACCAGCAAAATTGATTTTACGAAATTTGCCGCTTTCAGCAAGTTGGCGTACAACTTCAAATTGTTTGGCTTTCGGTAATCCTTCTTCGTGAATATCCTTAAACTGTGCATAGCAATACTTACATTTGAAATTGCAGGCTTTTGTGAGGTGATAATTTACTGTCGTTATCATATCAGTTCAATATTTGAAGATTGTTAAAAATCTTTTTCCCGAACATACATTCGTTTAAATCCCGCCAATAGCAAGTAACTAAATATTTGCCTCTTACGATTAGAATTAAGCATTGATTGACAATAGCTGAAACTCCCTGATTTTTGAAAAACGAGGGCATTACAAAAACTACTTGTTTTTTGTTCTTTGAATCTGCAACAAACGGATAAATTTTTGATAATACCCCTCTGTCAATGCCTCTATCCCATTGCCGATAAAGTGCGTGGTCTGTAATAATGAAATTGTTCATACTGTATTTTTTAATTGCCCTCTAATTGCTTCAGGCGTTGCTGCTATTATATTTGCAATCTGCGTGCCAAAGAAAAAAAAATTTACGCTTCAATTTTAATATTCTGAATATTAATGATATAAAAATATTTCACAGATTTTGCTATTGGAAATTATTTTCTTATTAGGAAATTTATTACCTTTGCAAAATTAAACTAATAGGAAAATGAGAAATACATACATCACTTGGCATTACACAACTCACGGAGTTGCTTATCTCAAGCATATTTTGAGCGAATTTTATCTGAAAGGATTACCAAGCAACAAGATTGTTTTTGAAAACCTTAATCAAGAGAAACTGAATGAGGTATTTAATACCCCAAATAGTAATGGTTTTATTTTTGACAAAATTATTTATCTGACTGCACCACAAGAAATGTTTGATAAACTTTCGACAAGACGGTTTGATTACAAAAAAAATATTTTGGAAGACACAAAAATAATTGAATTGGGATTGAAAGACGTTTACGCACAAATAATAGAAAATGACGATATTTGTTATTGCCTCGAAAAAGAAACTGATTTTATCCAAAATAATCATGCTGACAAGTTGCCTGCTTTTGAACAAACTGTTTGGCGTAATATTCAACATTATCCTATTTTAGAACAGTTGAAATGGCTGCAAGAAAAATCAAATTTTAAGAATGTGTATCACAATCTACAAGTTATTGAATTACCTGTAACAGATTTACGGGACGAGCAACAAATAGCTAAAGAGGTTAATAAATGGTCGAAAACTTATTTTGGGAAACAAAAACACGATACGCAAGTTTTCATCAATGTTTCGTTAGGCAGTAGCGAAACGCAAGTAGTCTGGCACACCTTGGCAGAAGCGGGATTGTTGCCGGAAAGAACAAGATTTGTAAAAACTTATGACGATAAAACCAAATCTTCTACAAAAGATAGATTTAAACTGTTTTCAATTAAAGAAATACCTGTAAAATTGATTTCTGATATTGGAAAAAACATAAAAGAAGTTTTTCCCGAAACAAAATCAGCAAATAGAAAGTTAGTTGATAAACAATTAGGTACTTTTCTAAATACCGGATTTTCTATTTTACTTATCGGCGAAAGAGGTATCGGTAAATCAAATAATATTAGAAAATTGAGTGAACGCGGAACTAAAATCATTGAGGCTGATTGTGCCTCTTTTTCTGATGATAATACAGCCGAATCGGAATTATTCGGTTACAAAGAAGGTACTTTTACAGGTGGTTTGAAAGAGGGTAAAAATGGACTTTTTGTAGAGGCAAACGGCGGAATATTGTTTTTAGACGAAATACATAATCTGTCAAAATTAGTTCAATCAAAGCTAATGAAAGCAATTCAAACAGATAAAAATGATTTTATGTATATCAGAAAATTAGGTTCAACAGAGTCGACAAAAATAAAATGTAAACTGATTTTTGCAACGAATAAAACGGTTGCCGAATTGAGAGATATTTTATTGCCGGATTTTTATGACAGAATTGTGCAGCACGTTGTTGAATTGCCGCCTTTGCGTTATACGAAAGAAGACAGAGAAACTGATTGGGAAAATACTTGGAAATATTTGTTTGACAAAATCAAACCGATGCCGAATGTTCCGCAAGAAATAGAATTACTTAATTGGCTCAAAGAATTAAAATTATATGGTAATTATCGTGATTTACAAAAGATTGCAATGTATTACAATGCTTTCAATCAATTTGATGATGAAACAAAAGCACTGATTGAAGAACAATCGCCGTTTGAATATACCAAAAACGCATTTACAAAATATCATTCACAAAAACCGTCAAACGAGCAAAACGGGATTTTGGTAAATCACAATGAGAAACAACCGTCCGAAATGATAACTGATTTTTACTTCAAATTGCAGGAATGGGCAGTAGAGAATTATCAAAGCCGAAAATCCGCAGCTGAAAAACTTGGTGTTACCGAAAAAACTTTGAATAATTGGAAAAATCAAAAATCAGCATCAAAATAGCATCCCAATTTTCGCTCCCGCTTTTTCTTTTTGACATTTTCAATGTTCATAATTATTCAATTTTAAAAAGCATACGACTTGGGAGTACACACCCCAACCTGTGAGAACGATTGAAAATAAACGCCACTTAACGCCAAAAGAAAAACCGCCTGTTTTTCTTCGTTTGAACGAGGGTTCGAATCCCTCCATGTCCACTTTAAGACATTCTATTCAGACAAACGTTCACCTTTGACCAGATCACTTGGCGCTTTCGCATGTTCTTCCAAGATATTTCCCTCTTCGTCTATCAGGATATACCAAGGAATAGCAATCATCATCTTGTGTATATCATCTGTCTTTGAAAAAAGCTTCATTAAATTACTCGAAAGGACACTATCCGCATGAATATGATATCCTTCCAACCGGTAATATTTGATGTTATCTAACCATTGTTGATGGTTGTTCTTCCGGTCGATTGAGATATACAATTTCCGAATATCGTCTTTCTCGAGTATTTTCTTCAGTTCCCCGTTATGCTTAAACTCGTCTTTACAAGGGCCACACCATGTTGCCCAGACATCTACATAAACTTTCTTTCCGCGCAGAGGCTTTAACGCTTCTTCCAAGGTATTCATAGATTCATAATCTTTCAGAAACACCGCTTCCTCAAAAGGCTGGGAGATGGCTTGATGATACCGGATAATCTTATCAATATGCGGCTGAATGTACCAAGTGTACTCGCTTCGAGGATAGTCTTTCTTGAATTGATCGAATAAAGTAATGAGTTCTTTTTCAAACATCTGCTGAAAAGCAGCATCAAAAAGATAACGAGCCGTGTAATATTCGAGCGCTTTTCCTTTCAGATATTTTTGCGCTTCACCGAGCAGCCAAGTGTGAAGAATCCCTCTCTCCTGAAATGTCCGGATACTGTCATTATTGTAATTCGGTTGGCTAATTTGTTTGTATTGAATATAATAATATACATAATCAGGCCAGAAAGAGGACACAATCAATGATTCATCGTTCGGCGGATATTGCGCATAAATGCTTTCCAAATGTTCTATGAGAACTGTTTTGCGCCGGAGCAGGGAATCATTTTCACTGTTGCGGGTTAAAGAATAAAGTTGCATCAAAGATGGAAATGCTTCCATTGCTGCATAATAAAAATTACGTTCTGTCTGAGAGAGTTTAAAGAAAGCCGGTGAAATCTCTTGCTTGTCTGCCAAGTCTTTCCATTTCGCCATTTCATCCTGCTGTAACTTGTCGATTTTTTCACGGATTGACAGCAGCGAAGTATCGTTCATGTAAGATCGTGCTACTTCCTGAATGTGCCAAGGATTGGGGAGTGAAGCGTAGAGCATCGATCCTTTTTCATTCTGGCCGGAAATTTGTTGCATACCTTCTTCCGCATCCATTTCGAGATGATATTGTTCGCCGGGTTCTAACAGCAGTGCATAATTACGTTTTACAATCCCCCGTAGATTAACCAATACAGGCTCTCGCAGGTTTGTTTTCCATGTAAACCCTCCATTCATGTCCACGTGGAGCGTATCGGCAAACCCCGCATAAGAAGTCCCGTATATCGGGTTAGTAACAAATAAAAGCGAATCTTCCAAAACGCCGGAAATATGACCGGTTACTACAGTTTCCTGTTTCATACACCCGGCAAGAAACAATGGGGCAAAGATAAAAGCGGTAAATATCCGTTTCATAAATAATTTTATTGATTGTTCGATTATTTTCGGCAGCGTATGCAAAAATAATCATTTATCCCGAATAATTCAAACGATGCATAGAAAATAAAAATCAAATCTATGCGTTTCATATTTATAAACATAAACAAATGCAACACCATACAAAAATCCAATACGAATCCCCTGAAACGATAAAAAAATTTCAAGAGGAAAAATTAAAAGAAGCGTTGGCCTATTTAAACGCTTATTCTCCTTATTACAAAGCCTTATTTAAAAAGGAAAAAATAGATGTTTCCCAAATAAAAACGGTCGAAGACCTGCAAAATATCCCGACAACAGACAAAACGGATTTACAAAACCGAAATATGGATTTCGCCTGCGTGCCCCGGGAAAAAATTATAGATATTGTAACCACTTCCGGCACTTTGGGCGAACCGGTTATTTTCGGACTGACGGAAAACGATTTACAACGCCTCGCATACAACGAACGTTTGAGTTTCGAAACCGTCGGTTTAACCCAAAACGATATTATGCAACTCATGACAACCATCGACCGTTGCTTCATGGCCGGTTTGGCTTACTTCTTGGGGGCGAGGGAAATAGGCATGAGCATTTGCCGCGTCGGCAACGGAATTCCCGAATTGCAATGGGACACGATTAATCGCATACAACCGACTGTCGCCATGATGGTTCCTTCCTTTGCCTGTAAACTGATTGATTATGCGAAACAAGAAAATATAAATTACAAACACGCTTCCCTCCGAAAATTGATTTGTATCGGAGAACCGCTTCGCAATTTGGATTTCAGCCTGAACACTTTGGGCGAAAAAATCGCAAGCCAATGGGACGGTATTCGCATGTTTTCGACTTACGCCTCTACGGAAATGCAGTCATCATTCACCGAATGTGAGGAAGGAAAAGGCGGACACCTTCAACCGGAGCTGATTATCACGGAGTTTTTGGATGCGAACGAAAAACCGGTGCGGCCGGGAGAAGCCGGCGAAGTCACCATTACCACTTTAGGCGTGGAAGGAATGCCTTTGCTGCGTTTCAAAACAGGCGACATCGTGGTTTACCATACCGAACCCTGTCCCTGCGGACGGAATACGATTCGCCTGAGCAGCGTCACCGGAAGGAAAGGGCAAATGGTCAAATTCAAAGGAACGACTTTGTATCCGCCCGCCTTATACGATATTATCGACGGCATACCGGATGTGGTTAATTACGTGGTGGAAGTTTTCCATAATGAACTGGGAACAGATGAAATATTAATCAGGGTCGGTACCAATAAAAAATCGGAACAGTTGGAAAAACACATCAAAGACGTTTTCAGGGCGAAAATCCGTGTTGCGCCGGCCATTGTTTTCGAATCGGTCGAATACGTCAATGCCTTGCAATTTCCGCAGTCCAAACGTAAATCTATTAAATTTATCGACAGGCGAGAATAAATATTGTTGTTATTCCATTTCTTTTACGTAAATTTGTCATACCAATTATTAACAAATAAACATCATTTTTATGAGAAAAGTCATTCTGTTTTTTTTTATTTGCCTCTCGGCAAAAGCCTTTTCCCAAGACATTTCATCAGTTGATAAAATCAATTTTTACGGTGTTGACTTCTCTGCTGCTTCCTTCTATGGATTGGAAGAATCCTGGAAAACGATTAAAAACGGCTTATGTGATATTAATGCTTTACTCAAACGGGAACAAAAAAAGTATGATATAGAAAAATACTTCAAAAAAAGTTTGGGTTCTTATTGTTTGGAATCTGCCGATGCCGACAATGAAGCGATGAATGTAGAAGCGATGATTACGAATTCGAAAGACCAATTGAAAATAAGCCCGGAACAAATCGAAATTATCGTAAATAATCTTTCTTGCAGTGAAGGTAACGGAACCGGGTTGGTATTTATTGCTGAAAGCCTTGATAAACCCAATACAAAAGCCTCCTATTATATAGTTTTTTTCAAAGAAGACACAAAAGAAATCATATATTCGAAAAACGTTGTTGAAAAAGCAGGCGGTTTTGGTTTTCGGAATTATTGGGCGTCAACAATCTATAAAATAATGAAAGACTGGAAATATAAAAAATGACAACAACAATCCTCATTATTCTCATTATTCTCGCGGCTATCAATATCCTCCTGATTATCCTCAAAAAGCCGAAAGATAACCGGGAGGACTTTTTAAAGATGGATAACACCCTATCCAGACTCGACCTCTTGATGCGCGACGAATTCGGACGAAACCGCGAGGAAAATCAAAAATCCTTCAAAGACAATCGCGAAGAATTAAACAATTCTTTCAAAGATAATCGCTTTGAACTAACCAATACCCTCAAATCATTTGAGGACAAATTAAACCTGAACCTGAAAGATATCCGCGAAACAGTCGAAAACAGACTAAAAACCCTGCAAGAAGACAATAGCCGTAAGTTGGAAGACATGCGGAAAGTCGTGGACGAAAAGCTTCAGGAAACCGTCGAAAAACGTTTCAACGAATCGTTCCGCATGATTAGCGAGCGGCTCGAACAAGTCCACAAAGGATTAGGTGAAATGCAGTCACTGGCTTCCGGCGTCGGTGATTTGAAAAAGGTATTAACGAACGTAAAAACCAGAGGGAGTTTGGGTGAAATACAATTAGGCTCTATTCTTGAACAGTTTCTATCGCCCAAACAATACGAGCAAAATGCAGCCGTCAAAGAAGGCAGTCAGGAACGGGTCGAATATGCCATCAAACTACCGAGGAAAAACTACGACGACGAATCCCTGTTGTTGCCTGTTGATTCGAAATTCCCGAATGAAGATTATCAACGTCTGCTCGAAGCTTATGAAAATATGGCAAATCTCAATCCGAAAGACGTCGAACTTATTTCCAAACAATTTGAGAACTCGGTGAAGAAAAACGCCAAAGACATTCGTGACAAATACATCAATCCCCCTGTAACTACCGATTTTGCCATCATGTTTGTTCCGACGGAAGGGCTTTACGCGGAAATTCTCCGGCGCACAGGATTGTTCGAAACTTTGCAACGCGATTTTAAAATCACGGTAGTAGGCCCGACCAATTTGGTTGCCTTCCTGAGCAGTTTACAAATGGGTTTCAATACATTAGACATTGAAAAACGGTCCAGTGAAGTTTGGGGAATTTTAGGCGCTGTGAAAACCGAATTTGGCAAATTCGGCCTTGTTTTGGAGAGAACCAAGAAAAAGCTGCAAGAAGCCGCCAATGTAATCGACGAAGCCGGAATCCGTTCCAGAGTCATCGAACGCAAATTGCGAACCGTACAAGAATTGCCTCAACAACAAACTATTGAACTGTTGGGAGAGGCTATTGAAGTTGAAGAGGATAATCAACCGGAAATCGGAGAATAATATCAATAAAAAAGGAGCATACAAGAGTATATTTGCAACTGATTTTACATTAATCCATGAAAACAAACTGTCTGATATTGCTTTTTATACAACTTTTGTTGTTGGCAAACGTATCCGTTTATTCCGAAAACTCGTATCGTTTCAGGACATTTTCGCCCAAAGGCGGGTTTTACTACGATGGAGTGCAGGATATAATTCAGGATAATGACGGCTTTATCTGGATTCTGCTCGAGAATGACTTACTGCGTTTCGACGGATATGAATATAAAAGATACTTGCCGTATTTTCAAAATCAGGACGTTTGGGACGTTTGGAATTTTTTCAATATCGCCAAAGATACTTCAGGACAGCTTTATGTTTCAACAAGCAACGGACTTTTCGGATACAGTAAGCTATCGGATTCTTTTGAAAAAATGATCAATGAAAGTGTTTCCGATCTGACAATTGATCTGAAAAACAATATATGGTGCAAATTTAAGGGGCGGTTATACAGAGTAAACAAAATTAACAAAAACCTTGAACCGGTTTTATATGATCAAAAGCCGGTAAATAACGTCGGTTATCTTAGTTGTGGGGAAAATGATCTGTTTTTCACTTCTGCTTCTAACAAAATATATCATTACAATGATGAAAATTCCGGAGAAATAACGCTCTTTCATTTTTTTCCTCCGGATTATTCTATACAGGGTATCCGGCGGGCAGGTGAATACCTGTGGATATTGACCGCAAAACACGGTATCTTTAAAATGAATATTTCAACCAAAGAAATAGAAGAGCGGTTGCGGTTTCAGGATGAAGAAGAAAACATTCCCGTTAAAACTTTTTATGTGGATAAAAATAATCAATTATGGATTGGCACACAAAGAGGATTGTATATACTAAATCCCTCAACGGGCGAACGTCAGTTATACCTTCATTCAAGGTTCGACAAATTTAGTCTGCCGAATAATTCGGTATGGACTATTACCGGAGATTCTCACCGGAATATATGGATAGGAACATACGCAGGTGGTTTATGTTATGTGGACTTGGATGAAAACGTCTATTTCAAAACCTATACTCCTTTTGAAAGTCCCCTCAACCATAACCTTGTCAGCAGTTTCGTCGAAGACGGAAACCGCTTGTGGCTGGGTACGGAAGGCGGCGGCCTGAATTGTTTGGATAAATCAACCGACGTTTTCACACACTACAAGCACGATAACGGTAAAAACAGCTTGTCCTATAATAATATAAAATCATTAGCGCTTGATTCCCGGAAAAGACTCTGGATTGCCATGTACCGGGGCGGGCTTGATTGTTTGGATACGGGAACAGACAAATTCCGGCACTTTCTCAACAATCCTAACGATAAGGAGAGTTTATACGGCAATAGCCTCAGAAAAATTATCCTGGATGGGGATTCCGGTTTATGGATTGCCTATCAGGTTAATCGCTCGTTAGTTTCGTACTTTTCGTTTCAAAGCGAAAAATTTACGCATTATTTTTTCGATGAAGATGCGTATGTTTTTGATATTCAGAGAGACAACTATGGCAACCTGTTGGCGGTAACCCATAAACGGCTCTATAAAATAGACGTGAAAAAACGGATTGTAGAAAACATGTTTTCCGAAAAAATAGGGATACTCAATGCCCGGTCGCTTTGTGTCGATGCAGAGAATAATATATGGATAGGGACAATTGGGCGCGGACTTGTAAAATACGACATTTCCACTTCGGAATTGATGCATGTCGATGATATACTTCAATTTAACATATCCGCTATATGCAGTATATGCACCGATGCTTCCGGTTGTTTATGGTTGGGTACGAATAACGGATTGTTCAGGTATAATATAAGAAACCATTCTTATCAAAAATTTGATGAGAGCGATGGTTTTCAAGGACAGGTATATTACCCTTTAGCTGCTTTGAGAAGCGAAACCGGAAAACTTTATTTTGGCGGAACCAACGGATTTACAGTGGTGGAGCCGCAAAACATTAAACCGAACAGCCGAAAACCGAAAGTTACTATTTCCGATTTTTATATAGACAATATACCTGCAACATCCCGGTTTTGGAAAGACTCACTTTATAATGAAATCCTGTTGAATCATAATCAGACTAATTTCGGATTCAAATTTTCATCGGACAATTATTTGTCGTCAAATAAAAACAGGTTTAAATACCGCTTGAGAGGATATGATGACCGTTGGGTAATGGCCGACGCTTCCAACCGTACGGTAATGTACTCGAAAATTCCTGCCGGAACATACTATTTTGAAATATTAACCGCGAATAATGACGGCGTTTGGAGTGATGCGCCGGCAATTATAAAAATAAAATGTAAACCGGCGCCGTGGGCGAGCTTGCCGGCCTATTTACTATATTCGGTCTTGGTTTTAGGTATTGCAGGAATCATTTTTTATTATTATGCCGAAAAGCGTAAATTAAAGATTCAACTGCATATAGACCGTTTAGACAAACAGAAAAAAGAAGAAATTCATCAATCCCAGTTGCGTTTTTTCACCAATATATCTCATGATTTCAGGACGCCCCTATCGCTTATTCTTGCGGCTATTGACAATTTGAAACAAGAAGGCCTGAAAGAATACTATTATCGTATATTACATAATAATGCCCGGAGATTATTAGATTTAGTGAATGACCTCATGGATTTCAGGACGGTAGAAAACGGTAAAATGCAGCTACAAGTACAACTTCTCAATGTGAATCGCCTGATTACGGACTTATCGTCTGATTTTAAAGATTATGCGAAAAAAAGAGAAATAAAATTTGAGATAATATGCGATCCCGAACTTCCCGATGCCCTCTATGCAGACAAACAAATATTGGAAAAGGTCGTGATGAATCTGCTCAACAATGCATTTAAATATACGAAAGACAAAGGCGGGATTATGATTGAAACCTACTCCAACCTTTCCAAGTTTGTATCAAAATACAGCTATAATTATCATGTATCGGGGGATACGATTCCGGAAAACGGATTTCTTCTGGTTGTCCGTGACACCGGAATCGGCATATCTAAAGACTCTATCGAAAGCGTTTTTGAACGATTTTACAAAGTAAATACAGCAAATCTTAGTCAGCACCTTGGTACGGGAATAGGCTTGGCTTTGGTCAAAAGTTTAGTATTGCTCCATAAAGGAAGCATTTCCATTTTCAGCGAGCCGGATAAAGGCACTGATATTGCCATACACCTTCCCGCCGGTTCGGGAGTATATGATGAATCCGAATTTGCGGAAATTGATAAAAATACGGTGCACTCCCCGGATAGCGGCTTACTGCCGGAAAATAATACGGATATTACGGACGGCATGGAAAAGATGTTGTTTCCCAATAAAAAAAGAATCTTAATCGTTGAAGACAACCCTGATTTGCGAAGTCTTTTATCCGGATTCTTATCTCAGTCTTATGAAATACTGGAAGCGGCCAATGGCGTTGAAGTTTCCGGGATTTTAGCGAAAACGGATTTAAATCTTATTATCAGCGATATAATGATGCCTCTAAAAGACGGAGTTACATTATGCCGCGAACTGAAAGCAGATGTAAATACCTCCCATATACCGGTTATTCTGTTGACGGCAAAGACCGGACTGGAATCTAAAATAGAAGGAACGGATGCGGGTGCGGATATCTATTTTGAAAAGCCGGTTGATTTGAATTTATTGTTATTGACTATCCGGAATATGTTTAAGCGCCAACAAAACCAGAGAGAGTTCTACGCTAAAAATTATTATGTCGATAGTGCAGAGTTGTCCGGTAATGAGCGCGATAACGATTTTCTGAAAAATTTGGTGAAAATTATAGACAAGAGTCTCGATCAGCCGAACATAGATGTGAACTACATAGCCTCCGGGTTGTCGATGAGTCGGAGTAAACTTTATTCAAAAGTGAAAATGCTTACGGACAAATCTATTGTTGAATTTATTTTAAACTACAAATTGAGAAAAGCGGCTCGTTTAATTATCGAACAGGATATGTCTATGGCTCAGGTAATAGAGAAAATAGGCATCAAAAGCCAATCTTATTTTATAAACGTTTTCAAAAAAGAGTTCGGTGAAACCCCTTTCGCTTTTTCCTTAAAACATAAAAAACCCGCATGCAAAAGTTACGCCAAAGAGCATAACCATGATGCGGGTTCCTTATGACATTAAAGTTTACCAGCCCGGATTTTGTACCAGGCCCGGTGTCTGTTTCAGTTCGGAATTCATTATCGGGAAAAAGTAGTGTTTTGGCGACTCGAAGACGCGGTCTTCTACCTCAAAACGTTCCATCCGGTACTTATTGGCTCCGATTTGGATTTTCCCGTTGTCATCTCTCACCGGTTTCATGCCATGCACCCTGTGTTGTGTTTTGGGGTAGGGCAACTGGCCGCCATTCGCTATATAGGTGTCCGAGGAATGGTTGAAAGCTCCGTATTTAGCGTCCTTAGCCTTTTCGTTGGAATCGTCCGGCTCGAGGTAAAGGCGGCAACGCCATACACGGTCGTTTTCGAAGAACAATTCCACGCGACGTTCCCGTTGGATATACTCATTCAGCAACGCTTTGTCGGAGGCTGCCGCCGGAGGTATGGGAGCCATAAAGGAACGTGCTCTCACCTCGTTGAGCAGGTTAACGATAGCCTGACTTGGACCGTCCGTGTTGTTGACGGCTTCCGCATAGATGTAAATGATGGTCGGCAGGCGGAAATGGGCAGGACCATGCAAACTGTAACCGGCTGAATTTTTGGTCCATCCTTCCTTGAAATATTTGCGGAGATAATACCCTGTATGTGAACTCGAAGATTGGTAGTCGGCGCCAACAACATCCTGACCGTCGAATGTATTGATGACCCTGCCGCTGAATGTGGCTCCGTGATACACGATGTCGCGGTAGAAACGCGGGTCGCGGTTGACGTATGGATTGCCGTCGTCATAATACGGACTTCCGGTAAGCGGATTTATTTCTTTGGCTTTGTCGCTGTAAATGGGGTATCCGTAACCGTCGATGATGATTTCATACTCATCCACTTGTTCCTGAACAGGCCTTTCGCGGGCGTGCCCACCCATAGAAGGCGGCACCCGGTCGCCGCCCCAGCCGCCGATGTCTTTGTCGTTGGTGCTGAACCAAATCCATTCCTCTTTATAGGAATCCATGCGTAAAAGCATATCCCACAAACGACGATGCACCTGACTTGCGCTGGCATCCGCACCGTTGACATCCGTAAAATCATTTTCATCATAAGCCGCAGGCGCATAAAGTTTGTAGCGAAGTGACCCGTCGTTGCGCCTGAAATCCATTACGGCTTTGGCAGCCTCTTTGGCAGCTGTCCAACGGGCAGCATTGTAACTATATTCCTCTTTATGCACTCGCGTGTCGTTGGGAAGTGTGCCTCCGTTCCACATCGGGGTAGCCGCCAGCCAACGCGCCATTGCCTTCAATCCGAGACAAGCTCCTTTATCCACACGCCCAAATTCAGTGCTCTGAAAATCGGGCACCATGCCGTAAGCCACATCAGCCTCTGCGCATATTCTGTCAACGATGGCGTGAACAGATTCCTTTTCAAACTTCATGTCGTCTTGCGGTTTTATGATATGGTCCACATAAGGCGCTTCACCGTATTGCTTGATAAGGATGTAATAAAGGTAAGCCTTGAGAAAATGCGTTTCGCCGATACGTTTTTGTATATCGCCTTCGCGGCCGTCGCGGGGGTTGTCGGGTGTATTATACCGGTCAATCCCATCCAAAATCAAATTGGCTATACGCACATTTTCGTATAACCGGTCCCAGTATTGTCTGGCATCGGAATTTGCGGGCATCCTTTCCGGTCCCCAGTTTCCTGTGTGGAACTGATGAGGGATAGACTGCTCGTGGTTACTCGCAGAACCTTCGTCGGTGATAGATGCCGTACCAAAGTGATTGAAGTAAATAAGCGGTTTGCTGGAATTTTTTACCTTGTCGTACAAATCGGATATCATACCATCCACCTTGTCATAACGTGTAAAAACGTCTAATTCGGTCATCTGATTGTCCGGCGCTTTGTCTAAATAATCTTCGCATGAATGGAAGGATACACAAGCAACCAAGACAATTAAAAATTTTATATTTTTCATATCTATACTATTATTAGATTAATTAATACGTGATGTCTATCCCAAAATTGAAAATGCGTTGAATTGGATACCATGCGCCATCTCCATTCCGTGTTTCAGGGTCCACATCCACATTGCTCAACGAGTCGAACGTCAGTAAATTCATACCCTGTGCATAGATGCGCACATTTTGAAATCCTGCAAAACGAATGCTCTTCTTTGGCAGCGAATAGCCGATTTCCAAGTTTTTGAGGCGGATGTATTTTGCATCGTAGAGGAACAGGCTGCTATTCTCATTCTTATTATTATCGTCTCTTCCGTAGGTCAAGCGCGGATAGGTGGCAACATCTTTTGTAGCCTCTGTCCAGCGATTGAGGTGCATGGGTTTAACCTTCCCGTACTGGTCTTGTTCGTAACTGGGGAATGCCCATACGGCAGGTCCATTGAGCAGCAGACTCGTGTTGGCAGAGCCTTGAAGCATGACACTGAAATCGAAGCCTTTGTATTGAAACCCGAAGGGGATACCGAACTGAATTTCCGGTGTGCGCGGATAGCCCATGGATGTGCGGTCGTTCAAATCAGTAATTTTTCCGTCGCCGTCAAGGTCTTTATACACCACATCGCCGGGGTGCAATGTGCCCCACTGTTGGTAGTTGCTTGCATTCAGCCGGTCGGCTTCCGCCTGGTCATACACGAAATGGTCGAATACATAAACGAAGTTTTCGTCCACGCGCTTGCCGGTTTGTTGCCGCCATGCAAAATCGCGGGTTATTTCATTCATAAAGCCAATCGTATTGCGTGCAAACGTGAAATTTGGTTTGACGAAGTAGCGGAAGTCTTTGCCGATACGCCCATTCCATCCGATTTCAAATTCAATACCATGGTTGTCCACAATGCCTGAATTGATTGGCGGGGCATCCTTCCCTACAATGTCGGGAAATCCCATTCTGTTGCCATCAGAGAGGGACGTGATAATGTCGTAGCGATGCTCCTTGAAGTAATCAGCTACCAACGTCAACCGGTTGGAGAGGAACTGCGCATCAATACCGATATCCAGTTTCCTTGCCTTTTCCCATGTCAGATCGGGATTGGCAAAATTGCCTTCCCTCACATAATCTGCCATGCCAATGTTGAAATTGTCGCCACCCACGCTGTAACGATTACCGTCATTATTAAAGAATTGCAGATAGGCAAAACGGCTTCCACCGATGTTGTCGCTACCTACCAAGCCGTAAGAGCCGCGCAATTTCAGTCCGCTGAGCCAATATTTCGTGCTTTCCATAAAATTTTCTTCGGACAGCACCCAGCCAATGGAGCCGGCGGGAAACAAGCCGTAGCGTTTGCCTTTGGCAAAATTTTCGGAGCCATTGTAGCCCACATTAAATTCTGCCAGATATTTGGATTGGAAAGCGTAAGCTGCACGTCCGGCAAACCCTTGATAACGATATTGGACATCTGCGTCGTTGTCGCGGCCTGAACGGTTGACCATTGCGAGCGCCGATATATCGTGGTCGTTGAATTTATGCACATATTCCAATTTCAATTGAAGATACGTCCTGTTTTGCGTAGCATTGTGGTCAAGTCTGTTGCGCGGCGTTTTATCTTTCGAGAGGTCACGGTTTCCAAGCTTATACGCGCCGTCGTAATTCGCATTGGCAAGATAATAGGAACCGAAAGAACCCTCCGTGGGTTGAAATGTGGCATATCCGCCGTAACCGCGGTAGCCATCGCTGTAGCCTTCAACATCACGCCTTATCCAACGCCCTTCTTCGGCATCATAAGAAAAAACGCCTTCCACTTTCAAGCCCTCTGTGATAAAGTCCAATTTGTGGGCGAGGGCAAACGAACCGTTGAGAAAGGTTTTCTTCTCGTTGAGCCAGCCTGTGCGCGACAATTCGCCCAATATGTTGTAGCGGTGCTGAAAATCGCCGTACAACAAGCCTTCGGGATTGTCGAGAACAAAAGTTTCGTTTGCCGGATTGCCATTGTTTGGCAGCGTAATGGGCAGATGAGGCGGCTGTGTGTTGGCAATAGCCACAATACGGCTTGCGGTTGTCCCCGGTGCGTTGCGGTCGGTGATGCGGGCGCCCAAGTCCACTCTGACAAAGAAATCTTTGGTCACGTCCACATCCACATTCGCCCGGAAGTTGTAACGTGTGAATATGGCTTGCGTATTGTTCACGTTGTTCTCCACCGCATGATTGTAGTTTCCGCTCTGTTGGAAATAATCTGCCATCACATAGTAACGCGCGTTGCTCGATCCGCCGCGCACCGACAGGCTGTAATCCTGCTGCGAGCCGGGCTTAAACGCATAGTCGAAATAGTCCCAACTATAGCCCAAACCGTCGGAATTGTCGCCTTTGGCTTTGCGGAAATTGTCAATCACTGAGGGCAAAAACAATTCCGGAGAGGATGAGCTAACGCCTTCGTTGATTCGCGCTTCATTATACAAGGTAGCATAATCTGCCGATCCAAGATAGGTTGGAAACTTCACTGGGGCATTCGTACCGTAGGAGGCTTTGAAATCGACGGTTGCCTTTTCCTGCGCTTTACCGCGCTTGGTAGAAATAATAATCACCCCGTTGGCGCCGCGAACACCGTAAGGAGCGGTAGCAGAGGCATCTTTCAGGATGGTAAACGTTTCGATTTCTTCCGGCGAAAGGTAGCTCCATCCACCGCTGCGTTCTACTCCATCAATAATGACGATGGGATTTTTATCGCCATAAGTGCCGAAGCCGCGAATACGAATGTCCGCAGCATCCACACCCGGCTCGCCACCCGAAAACTGTGTGGCAATCAAGCCCGGCATACGGCCAGCCAACGCATTGTTGAGGTTAGCCGTAGGACTTTGCTGCAAATCTTTCGTGGTGATGGTGGCAACAGATCCGGTGATGGTTGCCTTGCGCTGGGTGGTGTAGCCGATGACGACGACTTCTTCCAACGCTTTCTCGTCGTCAACAAGAGTTACATCCAATGTAGTTTTTCCTTGTAGTGCGATTTGCTGGGGTTGAAATCCTACATACGAAAAAATAAGGGTAGCATCGGCGTAAGGAACTTCTATCGAAAAGCGACCTTCGATGTCGGTTATAGCCACAATGTTTGTCCCCTTCACAGAAACAGTCACGCCGGGCAATCCGTCTTTATCGACATCCGATACTACACCCGTTATGGCCGTCTTAACACTCTGAGGCGGCTCGGCGTACAGAGGCTGTACCCCCCCCCCCCCGATAAGATGATGCCAACCAGCAGCATCTTTGAGAGATTTTTTAAATAGCTCTTCATACTCATAAATGATTAAAAAATAAAATTAACGTAAACAGAACGCAAATTTTTAATTTTTTTTTTAATTTTCCAAATTTTTTTCAACAAAAAGGGCAATACTTTTCGGATATGTCCTGATTTTATATATTTTTGTCTTAAAATCGTATAATTATTTTTTATTTTTCCAATATATTTGTATTGTATCTCAACACTGATTATTACAGTTTAATATATTATATACAATGGAAAATTCAGTTTTATCTATGAACGCGATTCATTTTAAAAAGTCAATCCGTATTATTGGCCTTTGCCTTGCTGTATGCTTCCCGTCATACTGCCTTCAGGCAAATCCGGAAAACGGCAATCCGGCCAAAGCTTTGCCGCGAAGTACGCCCGCCGCAGAGAAAGTAAACGCTCAAGGTGTCGCAAATTATCTGGAGGCTATACAAAAGAGCAAACAAGGGATTCATAGCGTGATGATTGTGCGGAACGGAAAAGTCGTATCCGAAACTTGGTTTGGCGACAATGCGCCCGACAAACCACATGTTCTGAACTCTGTCAGCAAGACCTATACAGCGACAGCCATTGGTTTTGCCGTTGCCGAAGGCAAATTGAAAGTGACGGATAAAGTCATGTCTTTTTTCCCCGACAAGATGCCTGCAACCATCAATGACAACCTGAAAAAGCTTGAAATCCGTCATTTACTGACCATGTCGTCAGGACACGACGTTGAACCCAGCAGAAACTCCGAAGCCAACAAAGGCAAAGATTGGCTAACCGTATTTTTTTCCGCGCCATTTGAGCACACGCCCGGAACCGAATATGTTTACAATAGCTTGGCTACGTATGTGTTGTCCGCCATTATCCAAAAAATAAGCGGCGAGAAATTAATTGATTACCTGACGCCCCGCTTGTTCCAACCGTTAGGAATCCAAGGCGCCAGATGGGAAGAGTCACCTCAGGGAATCAATTGCGGAGGCTGGGGACTGTACGTAAAAACGGAAGATATGGCTAAGTTGGGCCTGCTTTTGCTGCAAAAAGGCAAATGGGACGGCAAGCAACTCATCCCTGCAGCATGGGTTAAAGAAGCATCGACTTCGCATATTGCATCGCTTCCGTCCGGAACAAAACGGAAAGACCTGAAAATGAAAACAGAAGACAGTGATTGGTTGCAAGGCTACGGTTATCAGATGTGGCGCAGCCGCCATAATTCATACCGCGCCGACGGTGCGGGAGGACAGTATATCCTTGTCCTGCCGGAAAAGAACGTCGTCATCGCTATTACGGCCGGTCTTCAGGACATGCAAGCAGAACTAAACACGGTTTGGGAGTATCTGCTTCCGGCTTTCAAGTAAAGATAACACAACACTACCCCTAATTCAAGTTGTTAATCAGCAACTTGGCGATTACGGCAAAAAATAAAGCAAAAATAGCAACCCCTATAATGTACTAATGAAAACCAAAACCCATACTTTTGTCTGTGGTTTTAAAAAACAGATATGTATGTACACTATGAAGCAACACAAGAATAGGATAATCCTTTGTTTGCTGTTCGCGGGAATCTTTTTTTCCGGGGAGAGCCATCCGGCATTAAGCCGGTCAGGCATAAAATATTCAATGAAAAAGGTTGCCGATTGGCAGATTCATAATTTCAATTATTCTACTACCGGTAATCTGCATGATTATGGAATAGATGCATGGACAAATGCTGTTTTGTACATTGGAATGCTCGAATGGGCGAAAATAGCCGGTGATTCGACTTATTATCATTGGTTAACCAACACCGCTTCAACCAATCACTGGAAGATTCCGGACAACTTGCTAAAATACCCCAAATACCGGGTATATCATGCCGACGAACTATGTATCGGTCAGTTTTATTTAAATATGTTCGACCTGTATCGGGACGAGAAAATGCTTTATTCTACAAAAGAAAGAGTGGATTATATCCTGAATAATCCTCCGGATTCTACGATGAATATATCGAATAAACAATCATGGACTTGGTGCGACGCCCTGTTTATGGCCACTCCCGTGTATGCACACATAGCAAAAATTGAAGGCGATGCCCGCTACCTTCAATTCATGGATAAGGAATTTAAAAGGACATACCACTTTTTATATGACAAGGAAAATAAATTGTTTTTCAGAGACAGCAGTTATTTTAATAAAAGAGAATCGAACGGTAAAAAAGTTTTTTGGGGAAGAGGCAACGGCTGGGTTGCCGCAGGATTGGTGAATATATTGAAATTACTGCCTGAAAACGCTACGTATAGACCTTTTTATGAAAATCTATTTAGAGAATTTGTGCCGCAATTGGCGACATTACAAAATAGCGACGGTTTTTGGCATGCAAGTCTTTTGGATGCGGACAGTTATCCCTCACCCGAAACAAGCGCAACGGCGCTTATTACATACGCATTGGCCTACGGCGTCAATCAGGGACTGTTGGACAAAGAAAAATATGCGCCTGTGGTGGAAAAATCATGGACATCTCTGTTGTCGGTCATAGACAGCGACGGAAAACTCGGATGGGTGCAACCCATTGGCGCAGACCCTAAAAAAGTGACGGAAAGCATGACGGCTCCGTATGGAGTAGGCGCTTTCTTGCTTGCAGGAAGTGAAATTTATCAAACTATTATACATTAATCTATTCATGGTATATGAAACATTTATCGGGAATTTTTAAAAAGAAAAAGAGATTCGGGTGTAGAATCTTTTTGTTGTTTCTTTTCGGTTTTATGTCTCTTGCTTTTGCGAGGGCGCAGAATGTAACGGGAACAGTAACCGCTGAGGATAATGAACCACTCGCAGGAGTTAGTGTTTTTGTTAAAAACACGACCAAAGGCATAGCGACCGATCTTGACGGGAAGTATAGTCTTGACATTAACGATCCAAACGCTGTTTTGATTTTCACGTTTATGGGATACGTAAAACAAGAAATCAAGGTCGGTTCAAAAACAGTGATCAACGTCAAACTGGCGGAAGACTCAAAATTATTGGACGAAGTAGTTGTCGTCGGGTTTGGAACTCAAAAGAAGGTCAACCTGACCGGAGCGATAAATTCCGTTGGCTCCGAAGCATTTGAAAACCGCCCTGTGACGAACATCGGTCAGGCTTTACAAGGAGCGGTGCCGAACCTGAATATCAGCATGAGTGACGGGAAACCAACCACTGTTCCGAACTTTAATATACGCGGAACTACTTCAATTGATTACAATTCAACAGACGGCAGATGGGAACTCAAAAACGGAGAACCATTAATTCTTGTTGACGGGGTAGAAATGACCTCTACATTAGTTAATCAGATGAATCCCAACGATGTAGAGAGTATGAGTGTAATTAAAGACGCTTCGGCTTCCGCCATTTACGGAACAAAAGCAAGTCGCGGGGTTGTACTGATTACCACGAAGTCCGGCAAGTTCAATCAAAAGGGAAAAATCAGTTACAGTTACGACCTTTCGTATGATAAGCCCTCTGCCCTCCCCGACATCATGAACGCATACGAAATACAACGCTTTGTAATGCAAAATGCCGAATGGACGCTTGGTACCGTCAGCGATTTGGATAAAAGAAAAATGGAAGCCATCGAAAAATATATGGCAGATCCAACCAATCCGGACAACCGCTACATGATGAACGGAAACTCCATCGTATGGGTAGGAAACATGAACCCTTACAAAGAAGTGGTACGCGACTGGACGCCTACGCAAAAACACAACCTGAGTATATCCGGAGGCTCAGATAAAATAGCCTATCATCTCTCGTTGGGTTACCTCACGGAAGACGGCATGTACAAGATCGGCGAAGACACGTACAATCGTTACAATATGACCGCTCGTTTTAATGCAAAAGTAACGGATTGGTTTAACCTGGAAACAAAGGTCAGTTACAACCGTTACAGTTACGACGAACCCTACGTGCCGAGTTACAAGGGCAATATCTGGGCGGTGCTGAAACAAGACGCCGACAAGAATATCAATATGCCGGTTAAGACCTTGCCGTCCGACCCGAGTGGTGAGCAGTGGACGGATAATTACCTCGCATGGCTGAATTTCGGGAACAGGGCGGTTACCAACCGGTGGACTACCGCGTTGTCCGTATCCCCGGAATTTATTGTTATTCCGAAAACTTTGAAAATCAAGGCTGATCTTTCCTATTTGCCGCAAGGACGCACATTAAGACGTGTCGATCCGTCCCATTACTATATCACCTATACCTGGACGCCGGTGAGCGAACAACAGGAATACAAAGAAAACAGGGGTAGATTTGAAAAAGATGTTACCGACAACTACCAAATCAATGCGTATGCCGATTTCAATAAAACATTCGGAGAAAAACATACGCTTTCGGCTGTACTGGGTTTCAATCAGGAATATGTAGAATACAGCCAGTCGATTCTTAATCTGCGTAATTTATTTTCACCCAATGTGCTAAATCCAAATGCGACGGAAGATCCGACTTTAAATACGATGGAAACTTCAGCGCAAAGGAGAACCGGAAGGGCTGTATTCGGCAGAATCAACTACAACTTCGCCGGTAAATATCTGTTTGAAGTAAACGGACGTTACGACGGCAGCAGCCGTTTTACGCCTACCGGACGTTACTTTTTCTTCCCCTCTTTTTCCGCCGGATGGAGAATATCGGAAGAACAATTCATGGACTTTTCGAAAGACTGGCTTTCAAACCTTAAATTCCGGATTTCGTATGGTAAACTGGGCAGCCAGCCGGACTCCTATTATCCCTATCAGCCACAAATGGCTTCAACAAGTTCCAATTACTGGATCGACGGCAGTTGGAGCAATACGGTAAATGCGCCGAACTTGGTATCGCCCTACCTGACCTGGGAAAAAACGGCAACTACCAACTTCGGGTTGGATGCGACAGTCCTCAAAAACCGGTTGAATTTTTCGTTAGACGTATTTGAACGCAAAGTTACCGATATTCTGGTAGAAGGAAGCGCCGCATACCCGAATTTGCTGGGAACGACGGCTCCGCGTGAAAATTCGGGCGCAATCAAGGGAAAAGGTTGGGAACTCACCTTGGAATGGCGGGAAAAACTATCCAACGGCTTGCAGTACAATGCCGGGCTTGTTTTGTCGGACGCTGTAACTAAAGTACTGAACTATCCGTCCAATGCCATAAAAACGTTGGGAGATTATCTGTACTACAACGGCATGACTGTCGGAGATATCTGGGGTTACGAAACAGGAGGCATCCTGCAGAAAGAAGACCTTGTACTAAACGGCAACCAGTATATCTTCTACGGCCCTCGCCATTCAAGCAACCTGTATCCGGGCGATCCATGGCTGAAAGACCTCAACGGCGACGGAGTTATCAACACCGGATCCAATACCGCCGATGATCCGGGCGACAGACGCGTCATCGGAAACAACACGCCGCGTTATAAATTCGGCGTCACCCTGGGCGCTTCATGGAAAGGTTTCGACCTCAACATGTTGTTACAAGGAGTAGGTATGCGCGACTTGTGGATCGGCAACACCACTTATTGGGGCGGAGGAACCAACAATGCCGGCAGTAAATGGATGTATGAACGTTCTTGGAAGCCGGATCAGACAGATGCAAGATTTCCCCGTTACCGTTCGACGGCAGGCGCCCCTTCCACACAAACCGGATGGATAGCGAACGGAGCTTATCTGCGTATGAAACAGGCGGTATTGGGTTATACCGTACCGGCGCCGCTGATGAAAAAGTTGCATGTCGAAAAACTGCGCTTTACCCTGTCGGGCTACAACTTGTTTGAAATTACGGAAATACCCTCTATTTTTGATCCCGACCAGATTTCGGACAGTTATCCGCAGAAAAGAACGATTGCCTTAGGCGCTCAGATTACATTTTAAACGCTAAATGACAAAAATAATATGAACAAAATAATAAAACATATTGCAATCGCTTGCATGTCCGCCGGATTTGTCCTGACCTCATGTAATGACGATTTTATGCAGCAAGATCCCATTCAGACGCTTGCTGAAGGTTCTTTCCTGAAAAACGAAGGCGACCTGCCGTTGTATCTGAACCAATTGTATAACGTATATGCGCAGGGACATCAGACGGGAAACGCCTATCAATATACCCCGCCGTTTTTTATTACACGCGGAAGTCAAATTATGTTCGGCGATATTTTCACCGATAATGCCATAGGATTCAGCAGCACTTCGGGTGATATTGTGAACCGGTTACAAGGTACCTGGCAGGTGCCGTCCAGCGCAACAACTTCGCTTGATAACGCAGACAACACCGGTTGGAGATGGAATAACTTGCGTATTATCAATTATTTTCTGAATCACTATCACGAAGCGGAAGGATCGGTGAGCAATCTCGACGTCCTGAACAAATGGGTAGCCGAAGCTTATTTCTTCAAGGCATGGGACTATTACCAGAAAATGGTTGCCTTTGGCGAAGCACCCTGGCTGGAAAAAGATCTGAACATCAATTCTCCCGAATTGTATGCTCCGCGTACCCCGCGCACGCAACTTGCCGATAGCGTACTGAACTGCCTCAACTTTGCCGTTCAGCATATAAGCAATACCGGAGGAGCAACCGGACGGATCAATCGCGATATGGCAAACTTCCTGAAAGCGCGTTTTTGCCTTTTTGAAGGCACTTTCCGCAAGTATCACACCGAATTGAACTTACAGGCTACAGCCAATAAATTCCTTGAAGAATGTGCGACGGCATGTAATGAGATCATCGCTTCCGGCAAATATCAATTGTACAATGTACCGAGCGCCGAAGTAGGAAACGATCCTTACTGGCACCTGTTCAAACTGAACGGAATGACGGGCGGCGACCACAAGGAGGCCATTCTTGCGCGTGTGTACGACGGATCTAAATTGGGACATGGAACTTCGCGATACTTCAGTATGAACCGTGGAAATGCAAGCGGACGTTACTGTAAAGGAGCAACCAAAGATTTGATAGACGAATATTTATGTATCGACGGATTGCCCGTTACCTCAAGTTCGCTCTTCAAAGGTTATGACGGCGACGACTGGCGAGAATTGGATGACCGCGACCCGCGCCTGCGGCAAACCGTAGTGAAACCGGGCGAATATGTCACCATTTTCAACCGGGACGAAAACGGGGGAGCAATCAATCAAGCGCTGCAAGGTCTTAAATATCCGGAAATTACCTACAACTGCCCTACGGCCAATCAAACACCGACAGGCGGTCCGTGCGTTACCGGCTATATGTTCATCAAACATTGGACGAACGAACAAATTGACAACGGATCGACTACCTCCGGTACACAAACAGCCTTGATTTTCCGTTATGCCGAAGCCTTGTTGATGTATGCCGAGGCCAAAGCGGAATTGGGTACAATCACCAATGCAGATTTGGATATTACCGTTAATGCCTTGCGCGGGCGCGCCGGATTTGATTTCACCAAATATCCCAACAGCAAGCTGAGCTTGCAGAATATTCCCGCCGACGAAAGATTAGACAATCTCTATCAACAATATGCGGGATATATTCCAAGTCCGGTACTCCGCGAAATCCGCCGCGAACGCCGCATAGAAATGGCTATGGAAGGATTGCGCCGCGAAGATCTTCTGCGTTGGAAAGCCGGTAAATTTATCGAAAAACCGATACGGGGCATAAAGTTTACGACGGAAAAGCAAAAATTGTATGACGGCTCAAATACAGGCAAAGCGAAAAATGCGCCGAAAGCTACCCTCAACTCGGATGTCTTCGTAGATAGCGAAGGTTTCATCATCGGTTATCCGAAAAGCCCGAACGTAGCAAATGGAGTTGTAAAGTGGGATGACAAGTATTATTACAATCCGATTCCCTTACAGGAACTCGAATTAAATAAAAACCTGACGCAAAGTCCCGGATGGCAAGATATAAAACGTTAATTAACAACCGTCAAATAAAAAAATATGAGAAAGATTAGCTATTATTTATATTTAACCGCCGTAATAGCGACTGCGATGACGGCGATAACAGGCTGCGAACCCCAAGGCTTTGAACCGGAAAATGACGGCAAGGTCACTTCAATCGCCGTTAAAGAAGCGGTTTATGTAAGTTCGGGAACGCCCTCCATGCAAATTTCGTTTAAAGACAACGAAGAACTGCAACTCAATGTGGTGATCCTGCCTCAAGATGCAAAAAATAAAGAGGTAACATTCACAAACAAGCGCTCCGAATTGATGGAAGTAACCGGAACAGGACTTCTTAAACCGAAAGCTTTCGGGACAGATACCTTAATCGTCAGTGCGACGGATGGTTCCGGAGTAAGTACAAGATTTGTGGTCAATATTACCGACCACATGATAAAAGCCACTGCTATTAACGTGACGGCGGCAGGGCGCGATATAAAACTGAAAGTAGGCGGAACGACCTTCGATTTAGCCGCATGTGTAACGCTTATTCCTGCAGATACATGGGATAAATCCGTTACTTATGCCTCTAATGACGAGACTGTCGTTACGGTCAGTGCAGCAGGTGTTATTTCTCCTGTAAACGTAGGCAATACAACGATCACAATAAAAACAACCGACGGCAGCAACTTGTCAATGGATTGTAATGTGACCGTGCAGGATCTCGTAAAAAGAGAAGTAGATATCGACCGTGCAAACTGGACGGTAACTACACAAACCCACAATGGTTATGGTTATATGTGGGACGGCGGTTCACAGGCTGCCCCCGTAACAGGACTACCTGAACACATGTTCGATGGACAATCCGGCTCCTATCTGTCATTGGTGAAACCGGGCGGATCTATAAACGGAGTAGCTCCTCCGGAAGGATCCACGCCTCCCTCATTTATCGTTGATATGAAAACAGTCCGGGAGTTTGAGTACATCAAGTGGAGCCACCGCAGCGGAAGTTATTCCAATCCGGCAGGGTCCGTAGGTACGAATAACTACAATTATTTGCGGGTGTATGGCATTATAGTAGAGGGCAGTAACGATGGTGAAAATTTCACCCTGATAGCTCCTGCCGAATCTGCCGGCGCCGATGCAAATATAGTTTGGATTCCGCAAAAAGGTTCGTATGTCGGTTCCGTTACTTCCGTGGAAGATGCTATTTATACAATTCCGATAACCAAGTCGTCCTATCGTTATGTCAAGGTCAATTTGGCTGTACAAAGCAGGAATTACACTACGGATAAGTATCAGCATCCCGATTATCCCGGTAACGGCGTCACGAGCGGTAATACGATGCAGATTGCCGAATTTGGATTAGGAGAAATCGTTATCGAATAATCTCGTTGAGACTGTCTAAAAAGGGCGTTTTGCCCGTCCTTTTTAGACAGCCTCATTATTTCAACAAGCCATTGCTTGTTTCTTATAATCTTTTAAAAAATTATGTCGTATGAAAAAAAAATTACCCTTATTTTTGTCATCATTGTTAATGGTAACAACGATGATAGCGCAAACAGCAACTGAAACTGATATCGACCGTGCAAACTGGACGGTAACTACGCAAACGGCAACAGACTATGGGTATGTAGTTGATAATGCCACCGGACTGCCGGAGCATCTGTTCGACGACAATGCTACTACATTCCTGTCATTGGCCAAGCCGGGTAAAGGCTACGGTACGGTACCCGTGCAGCCTTCCGGTTTCATACCTTCATTTACCATTGATATGCAATCGGCGCAAACGTTTGATTATATCAAATGGCGTCACCGTGGCGGCAATAACTACAAATACCTGCGCGTGTATGGCATCAATATCGAAATCAGTAACGACGGTACAGACTTTGTCAAAATTAATAACGACATAGTATGGATTCCGAATATAGCCGGATATACCGGTTCTGTCGAAATAGCCGACCCGAACACATACAAAATAGATATACCGCAATCTACCTGCCGGTATATCAGGGTAAAACTTGCTATGTGGAGTGATATTTACAGCGGTCAGCACCCCGATTATCCGGGAGCGGGATCCGGAAGCGGCAGCACCATGCAAATCGCCGAATTTGGTTTGGGAAAGACCGAATTGCCGCCCGGAGTTGTTAAACATAACGTCATCGTAAGTTTAGGCGAAGGCATTTCAAATGTTACACCCTCTTTTGCCAGAGTAGATGATGGCGATGAATTTACGGCCGTTTTCAAATTAAAAACCGATTATGTAAATCCTGTTGCAACCGGCGGTGCGATTATAGAAGGCGACAAGATACGTGTCGCCAGCGTTACATCGGACATGAACCTTTCCATTTCAGCAACACAAGGACAATCCAATATTACTACGCCTTATCCCTCAACAATCGAAATCAATCAGATTAACAGCGCCGAAAAAGAGCGGATTCGTTTGTGCCAAGGACATAAAAAGTATGACAAGCAGCCCACAGGCTTCTATGTGGAAGCCGGAAAAAAAGTGGAAGTAAACGTCGAAATCCTTACGCCGACCGGACTGAATGTGATGCCGGCGCTTACCGTTGGAACGATGGGATTCAACGTGGACGGCAGAAATACCGGCGCGCAATATCCGCTGACAGCAGGCGTAAATACGATAACAGCCGCTTCGGGAGGCCTCATCTGGTTGAGTTTTATTCAGGACGGAAGCCCCGAACCGGAAGGCAAGGCAAAAATTACTTTTACAGACAACAGCGAGCACGTGCGTGCGCCGCGCTATGTATTTGGAGTTACCCAACACGCCGAGTTTGCAAGCATGATGAACGACTATCAAACGCCTGATGTACTGTATCAATCCGACTATATCGCAGTCGCGGCTACGCGCGCGTCAGCCCTGCAATACTCTATCAACGAGAATAAAGACGAGTGGATGGAATCCATCCATACCTTACTCGCAAAAGAAGACGAAATCAGCGGCATGGACAACAACGATGCGAATCCGTTGCATCATCGCCTGAAAACGGGCGAAGTGAGATTCCTCTTAGTAGAAAATACGAGCGAGAGTCCACATGCCAATTCGACCGGTTATACCGGCTATCCGAGCGCCAGCCGCCACCGTTATCTGACAAAACTGGGTACGGCAAGTAATAACTCATGGATGTTGGGACATGAACTGGGGCATCAGCACCAACAACCCGCTTACATGATTAATAAGGCTACCGAATCAACCGTCAATATTTATTCATACACAGTGGAAAGAAACATACAGGGACCTGATTACAACCGTACTTCCGCCGCACGATGGGAACAAGCGCAGAATACGTATTTGAAACTGCCGTTTTCAAAGCGGATATATGATATGGAAGATGGGGATTTGGAAAATATTACCGGCTTCAACCGCGACGAGTTGCGGTTCATGGTTTGGGAACAATTATTTTTAATTTTCGGAGACGATTTTTACAAAAACATGCACCGCGTAGTGCGGGAAGAAAATATTACCGGCGGCGGAGCCGACGAACGACGCGCTTACCTGATTTGGAAAGCCTCGCAAGTATCGGGATACGACCTTACGGAATTTTTCAATATTTGGGGAATACGTGTAACAGACCGTGAAATCAAGGCAAAATTGCGGGCAAGAATGGCCGATGCAAAGACAAAGGGTGAAATTCTTGATTTGTCGGACATCAACCGCACAGCCGAAGAATTCACAACGGTTACGGGGCAAATTCGTCCCGCATGGACGCCCATAGCGCTGCGAGGTATCACAACCTCAAGCCCGGAAAATACAACGACCCCGATAGACAAAACAAACTGGACGGTTACTACCTCTATTGAGGGTGTTCCCGACGGCACCGTGGGCGGCGACAATCCGGCGAACATCATTGACGGTAATACGACATCTTCATTCTCATTTATCAAACCGGGAAAAACATACGAAGGTGTAACAGGCCCCGCCGATTATGTTCCGTCGTTTACAATCGACATGCAAACTGCACAAACATTCAATTATGTAAGTTATTTGCATCGCAGTGCGGGCAATACTTCCGAGTATATCAGGGCAAGGCAGTTATCCGTTTACGCATCAAACGATAACACCACATTTACGCCTGTTAAAGAACACCACATAATCGATTACGTGAAAAACGACAATGAAATAATCATTGAATTTTCAGATGTATCGTACCGTTACATTCGAGTAGTCATTGAAGACTGGAACAAGCCGAACGGAAGTACTATACAAGTCGCGGAATTTAGTGCAGGCTCCAAAGCTCCGGAAGTACAATTGCCCGCGCCCGAACCGCTCAAATTCAGAGTAAACGTAATGACGAACGATGGAATAATCACTTCGCAGGCAGGCATACAATCGGCCGACGAAGACAGCGATTATACAATCACCTTCTCTTTATCGCCGGATGCGGAAGATTTGAGTGTAACGGTCGATGAAGAGGTAGTAACGCCAACAGTAGATAACGGCATATACAGCCTGACCGTAAATGTAACAAACCACTTGGACGTCAACATTTCCGCAAAAATTAAAACCGGCTTGAAGCCGCCGGCCGGCGAATCGGGAATAAGCGTTTACCCCAATCCGGTAAAAGCGGGACAGCCGTTTTATATCCTGTCGGACAATGGATTTTCCGATGCCGTAGTGAATGTCTATACCCTTTCGGGCGTCAAACTGTCCGAAAGAAAGATGGGCGATAAGCCGGGCGAACTAAGTATCGACAAGCCGGGAACGTACTTTATTGAAGTGAAACAGGCAAAGAAAGAATCCGTTTCGAAAATCATTGTCCGGTAAACATAACGTATTCACTATGCAAAAAACATTTTTAATTTTTATTTTAACGATGGTTATTCTTCCGGGTTTTGCCCGGAAGAATCTACCGTTTAATGACGGATGGTCATTCAAGAAAGCCGAAAACCTGCCCGGAACTATGAATGAAGATTGGCAACCCGTCAAAATTCCTCACACATGGAATGCAGAAGATATGCAAACTAAAAAAAACATATTTTATGCAGGCGAGGCTTATTACAAGAAAACATATACACCCGACCGGTCTTTATCCGGGAAACGGGTATTCCTTCGATTTGAAGGGGTGGCGGCGGAAGCGGAAGTATATATCAACGGAACACTTGCGGGAAATCATAAAGGAGGATACTCCGCCTTTGCAATCGAAATTACCGGATTATTAAAATACGGACAGGAAAATGAAATATTAGTAAAAGCGGATAACGCTTCCAAACCGGATATTATCCCGGTCAATCATACTTTATTCGGCGTATATGGCGGAATGTACCGTCCGGTAGAACTTATCGTAACGGAAAATCTGAATATAACCGTTACGGATTATGCCTCTCCCGGAATTTATATCAGTCAAAAAAATGTGACCGGTAAATCTGCCGGCATAAGTGTAAAAATAAAACTCGAAAATAAAAACCACGATGCCAAGGACGCCCTTCTGGTAACCACCCTGTATGAAGCCGACGGAAAGATTAAATCAAAGCAGGATACGCGCATTACCGTATTGCCCCAGGGAAGACAATCTTTTACGCAAAACTTTACCGTAAAAAATCCTCACTTGTGGCAAGGCCTTGAAGACCCATACCTGTACAAACTTGTAACACAACTCATAGCCGATGGTAAAATGATAGATGAAGTTGTACAACCTTTGGGCATAAGACATTTTGAACTGAAAACTGCAGACGGAATGTATCTGAACGGTAAAAAAGTTCCGATGTACGGCGTATGCCGCCATCAGGATTGGTGGGAACTGGGAAGCGCCCTGACGGACGAACAACATGATACGGACCTGGCAATTATAAAAGAAATAGGTGCGACAACCATTCGTTTTGCCCACTATCAGCAAGCGGAAAGGATTTATGCCAAATGCGACAGCATCGGGTTTATCGTCTGGGCAGAAATTCCGTTTGTGAACAGAGTCAGCACACAGGAAGCCGGTAACGCCAAACAGCAATTGACGGAACTTATTCGCCAGAACTACAACCATCCTTGTATTTATGTCTGGGGACTGCATAATGAAGTCTATACTCCTTATAATTATACGGTTGCCCTCACTTCAGATTTGAATGATTGGGCAAAAACCGAGGATCCGGACAGATACACAGTCTCTGTCAGCGGCTATTCGAAAGTTGATCAGGCCTCTAACCTGAATGCCGATATACAAGGGATAAACCATTATTTCGGCTGGTATAACGGGGAAATCAGCGATGTGGAAAAATGGATAAAAGGCATGGAAAAAGATTTTCCTGATTATAAGGTTATATTCTCAGAATACGGCGCCGAAGCGAATGTTAATCAACAGGAGGAAGTTGTCGGTGAATTTGGACGGTATTTCTCTCAATTTTATCCCGAAACATTTTCTACCAAATTTCATGAAATACAGTGGGGGTTCATTTCCGGACATCCCTATCTGCTTGCTTCTTACGTATGGAATACATTCGACTTTGCAACGCCCGTAAATACGCAGGGAGGCGTGGAAGCCCGCAATATGAAAGGCCTTGTGACTTTTGACCGCAAGATAAAAAAAGATCCGTTTTACTGGTATAAGGCAAACTGGAGCAAAGAACCCGTTTTATATCTTACGCAACGTAGAGCTGCACAAAGGGAGAATAAAACAACTTCTGTAACTGTTTATTCAAATATAGGAATTCCAAGGCTTTTTGTCAACGGAACGGAAATTACCGGGTTTAAAAAGGGAACTACCGCAGTACACTATATTTTCAATAACGTAGAATTAAATCAGGGGAAAAACAGGGTGGAAGCCAAAGTTATAAAAGACGGAAAGGAATATGAAGACCAAATAATCTGGAATTATTCGCCGGAAAATAAAAAATCGACAGAGTCCGATCAACCCAAGAAAAAAACAACAGAACATATAGGTTTGTAAACGTTAATAAACAAGCAATATAAAAAAAATGAAGAAAAATACATTTTGGATAGTTTTATTGTGTGCGGTATTTTCTTTGCAAAGTATCGCTCAAACCACAGAAAAAAAGGGAAGAATCCCTTTAAAACATGGAGCGCACCGAATCGGTAAACGTACCGATGCAGAGATGCAACGCTGGCGAGAATACGGTTTAGGGCAATTCATCCATTGGGGAATCTATGCAATTCCCGGCGGTCAGTGGAACGGTAAAACCACCCAATACGCCGCCGAATGGTTCCGGACATCCGGATTAATCAGCACGGAAGAATATGATAATTTGTACAAACAATTTAATCCAACGAAGTTTGATGCCAAACAATGGGCCGGACAGGCCAAGCAAATGGGAGCCAAATACATGATATTCACCACGAAACATCACGACGGTTTTTGTATGTGGCCAAGTAAATATACCGATTATACAATCGCAAACACTCCCTATAAAAAAGATATTGTAAAGGAAATTGTAGATGCTTATAATGCCGAAGGCATAGATGTGTACCTTTATTTTTCCATTATAGACTGGAACCATCCGGGTTATCAGGCCGGAGCTGCGATTACGGCCGACGACCGGCTTAACTGGGCCGGTTACACGGCAATTTCAGGAGAAAACAACAAAATTCGTTATGAGACATTTAAAGAATTTACACGGAATCAGCTGATAGAACTTTTAACAAATTATCCGACAATCAAAGGACTTTGGTTCGACGGTTCTTGGGACGGCGCATGGATGAAAGAAGCAGCCTGGGTTGACAATCTGGGGAAAGAACTTCGGAAATATGCACCCGGACTGATTATCGGCAGTCGTTTCAGGGCGGATGAAAACGGGAAACGCCATGTGGATACAAACGGCGACCTGATAGATGATTACGACCAGCGTTTCGAGCGTAATTTGCCGAACAGTTTGGCTGAAACGGGAGGAAACGATTGGGACTGCGTAATGACCATTCCGGAAAATCAATGGGGATACCACCGCGACTGGTCGTTGACCTATCTGAAAACCCCATACGATTTAATTGAAATGACTATAAAAGCCAATTCCCTGGACGGTAATTTTGTCATTAATTTCGGCCCTGACGGGGAGGGCAATATACGTCCGGAGGAAACAAAAATCGCTAAAGCGATAGGCAATTGGATGTCTGTCAATGGAAATGCCGTATATGGCGTACAACATTCCATGCTTGACAAGCAGGATTGGGGCTATTCGACTCAAAAGGGCGATACCGTTTATCTGACGGTATTCAACAAGCCGGTGAATAATTTACTGAGAATAAAAGTACCGGGAAGTAAAGAAAAGGATATGGTCTATGTGATAGAAAGCGCTAAATTTATTGCTGCTAAAAAAGCCGCAGTTGTAAGAGATGGAGGACGTGATAAATCAGGTTCGATTTATTATGATATCGTTCTTCCTTCCGAAATTCAGAAATTAAATGAACCGTTTGTGATAGAAATAAAATTAAAACAAGTCAACAAGGGAGAGAAAGGGGCGTATCAACAAGCTATAACTTGAAAAATATATACTATTGCGCAGGATTAATGCCGGATGCTTTAGCTAATGCTGTTTTTGTTACCGTTCCGCCGATATATTTTAGTAGCGCTTCAATATCAAATTTGTCTTTTTTTAATGGTCACTTGAATATTTCATAGCACTCAATTTTGTTACATAAACATGCAACAAATACAACGGAATAATTCCAAATACACCGAAAGCGCAATCAATCAGTCGCCAATAAAACGGAATTCCCCGGATTGCCCCGCAAATCAAAGCTAAAGGAATAATGCCGGCACAAGCTATCATCCCAAAATATATAATCCATTTATTGCGTACTGGCTCACGGTATAAACCGATAAAGGCAACAGCAATGACAATATGCGAAAATGCCAACCAATCCGTTCCATACAAGATAAATGGATATTGCTTGTTTGTGTTGGTTAAACCCTCGTTGACAATGGCAATCCAATGCTTTAATCCCCAATAGGTATCCGGCGGCAAACTACCGTCTATACCTAACCACGAAGATAAAATGTTCAATTCCGTTACCAATGGGAATGCCGTAATACCGCTAACTACAAGGGCTATTATAAAAAACACGACTAATAATCGGATTCTTACCAATAATTGTTTTTCTGAATATTCTTCCATTATTTTACAATTTGTTATTAGGTAAATAAATAAAATGCCACAGACAAAGATAAATAAAAATGCCGGACCACCCAAATTAGTTGGGTGCATTTCAAATTGTCGCATTATAATATCACTACCGTCATTGCAAGCGAAGCGAATCAATCCGGTTTTATTATTTCCGGATTGATTCGCCTACGGCTACCAATGACGTATTTATACAACACGTTGATTTTTAACGATAATACGTCATCCATTTTTATCTAAAATATTTTATAGGAGCTACCAATGACGGACTGCAACTTTGTGGGATCATTAATTTAAAATCTCAGATTAACGTAAAAAGTTAAGGGATTAAAAAAGCGCGTAGCGCTTATGCGTTTATAGCCGGGTGCGACAGCGCCCGGAATAAAATGAATGTTCCCCAACCAAGCGCCGCGTAGCGGTGCTGTATTTGGATTCCGTCCGTCCATAT
>BNTV01000037.1 GCA_025996865.1 Bacteroidia bacterium | reverse complement strand
GGATACCGACCCGGCATCCGGCCTCAAAGTCTTTTTCTTCCGTATCGACAGCGAGCAGCTGGAGCGCGACTTCAAAACCAACCTGCAGGCCTTCGAGGCGCTGGATTTCCTGCTGAACATGCCGGAAGTCTATAACCACATCGACAGCATACTGATTACCGGCGCCGCTTCGCCCATTGGCACGCCGGATCACAACCGCGCCCTGTCGATAGCCCGCGCCAAAGCGATGGAAGCATATATTATGTGGAAGCATCCCGGTTTTGACCGCAGCCGCATCGACGAAAAAGCGGCGGGCATCGACTGGGAGGGCTTTCAATCCTTAGTCTCCCGTGACGCCGGAGTTCCCGACAGGGGAAAAATCCTTTACCTGTCCGGCCGGACGCAGGATGAAGAGCTGCTGCTCCGGGAACTTCGCAGCCTTCCCCCTGCAACGCAAAGATACCTTCGGGCAAATATATTCAGTCAATTGCAATATGTGAGCGTTCGTCTCCTGATGGACGACGGCAGTTATATTCCGCCGCTGAAAGGGAGTCCGTCTGTGGATTTTTTTAAGGACCTTAAGGACTTTAAGGACTTTAAAGACCTTAATGAGACGGCCAGGCGTGACACCCCCGTTCAGGTTCCGGTCAACAAACCGTCGCACCGGGTGTTCGCCGTGAGTACCAACCTGCTGTATGATGCAGCCTTGCTTCCCAACCTCTCAATAGAGCTTGCCTTCAACCGTCAGTCCCTGCTGCTGCAAGGTGCGTGGAGCTGGTGGGATACCGGCTATCCCAACTATTGGAGCTACCGCATCCAGATGCTCTGGCTGGAAAACCGCTACTGGTGGGGCGACCGCCCGCAAGCCCTGACGGGATTTTTCACCGGTATTTACGGGGCGGTGGGCACTTACGACGTCCGTTTGTTTCCCAAAGGGGGAGAACCCCTGGGGTTTCTCAGCAACCTCAGCTATTCGGCGGGACTGACCGGCGGTTATTCTTTGCCACTCTCCCGCCGTTGGAACCTGAATTTCAACCTGGGGGTTGGCTACCTGGGCGGTGAATACAATGAGTACAATCACAGTTCGTGCGCCGACTGTTATCCCAAACGGAGTACGAAACAACGCAGGTATATCGGGCCTACACAGGCCGCAGTATCAATTGTTTATAAATTGAATGATTGAAATGAGTCGCAATATCAATATATCCTCACCCCCTGCCCCTCTCCTCAAGGAGAGGGGAGAAGCCGCTGCAAATAAGGTAAAAGGTGAAGGGTACAGGGTGCACGACCGGTATTGGCAACCTTATACCGTTTACCGTGTACCGTGCACCGTGCACCTTTTGCCCTTTACCCTGTACCTTTTACCTTTCACCCTGTACCTGCTGCTGTTGTTTTGTTCCTGCGAAAACAGGGAATTGAGCGCCGATGATCCCTGCGGGGATGCGTTTGCCGTCGAGGTCGTCATCCATTGGGACGGCATCGACCCGGCAGACAAGCCTCAAAAGGGGATGACCGCCCACCTGTTTGCCCAAAACGACCGCTTACTCTACGAACGCGCCCACCTGCCCGCGGATGGCGGATGGATGGACATACCGGGAGCAATTCCTTATTTTTCACTCTGTTACGATTATTACGGCAACGAATACATTCATTTTCGAGACGAAAACGATTTGGACCTGTTTGAGGCTTACAGCGCGCCGGCCACCGGTTTGTACAATTCTTACGGGCCGAACAGCGCAATGAACCGGGCGGCGACGGGCGAAGCGGAGGAAAATACCGTCTCCGAGCCTTATCCCTACAACTTCTTTGTGACGCGCAACGACTCGCTTTTCACCGTCAAGCCCGTTTCCGGACAGACACAGTATCTGCATTTTTATCCGGAAAACGTGCTCCGGGAGTTTACTTTTTTGATTCTGGGCGTGGAAGGCGTAGAGAATATAAACAGCGCATCCGGCGCCATTTCAGGCATGTCGGCGGCTTACCGGATGCGCGACGGAGCGAAGGGTGTCGAACCGTCCACCGTGCTGTTCGGCAACAAACAGGGACGGGTAATGTGGGCAGGCGATTCCATTACGGGCGTGTTCTGCACCTTTGGCCCCGCTGATATCGAACATCTTCTCAACCGGCTCACCGTGGGAGTCGTTTCCGTCAGGCGCGGGTATTATTCCGGTACCTGGGAAGATACGGTGCGCGAACAGATAGCGGGGGCGCTGGGACAAAACGGCACCCTTGAAGAACAGGCAGCCTGGCGGCTGCAAAACAGTGGATACGATATTGTGCTTCAAAACGAAGGGCGGCTGGTGATTCCCGACGAGCCGGACGATGGCACCTTTATTGTTGACGTGGGGGACTACGACAATGTAATAGTGCCGCTGCCGGTCAGGTAAACCCCCCAACCCCCTGAAGGGGGCTTTGGCGCAGCACAGTGTGCATCATCGCAGACACTAAAGCCCCCTTCGGGGGGTTGGGGGTAATGATTTTGACTATGTTTTGCAAAATTAGTAATAGTGAGTTTTTTAAGGTAATTTTTAAATTTAATTTTTTACAAAGATGAAAAGAAATCTTTTTTTTCTAATTATGCTTGCCATTGCATTAATAACAGGCAGTTGCAGCAGTGACCTCGACGAAGGTCAAACGCCTGCCGTCAACGAAGGCGGGCACGCAATCACGTTCAAGCCCTGGGCAAGCAAGCCGCTCCGGGCGGCTACCACCGCAGGCGATATTACCGATTTCAGGCTGCTGGCGACGGTAGATACCCTTGGCGGGGCGGTGCTTATCGACGGCGCTCTGGTAACGGGCAGCGGGTCAAGCTGGACTTACGCGCCGCTTGCCTACTGGCCGGAAAGGGACAGTGTGAACTTTTATGCCTTTTCTCCTGCCGGATCGAATGGTGTTACCAACGCTTTGGCAGGGCAAACCGATCACCCTGCCATCGAGTACAGTTTGCCGGGGCACAGTGTGAACACTTCGACTACGCTTGCCAGTCAGGAAGATTTGCTGGTAACCAACCACACCAACGATTATGCTCACGAAGGCGCTGCCGGGGTTACCCTGAACTTCCGCCATGCCCTCTCGCGCATCCTTGTTCAGGCAAAGAGCGAAGGCGCGCAGGACTTTGTGGTGTTAAATGTGGCTTTGCGGAACATCAAAAGCAGCGGTACGCTGGATCTGGACACTGTGCCTAAAGATGCCGTTGCGTTTGCCTACCCGACCGACAATGCAACTATCGCTTCCAACAAATACCAGACGTTTTGGGACACTTCCGGTGGAACCGACGGTGATTTGGTGGCTGATATTCCGGCAGGCGGGGTAACCGTTGCCGGTGGCGGTAGTTTTACGGATATTATCGGCGATGATGATGCGCTGTACGTTATTCCGCAGGAAAACATCGCTTCGGATTTGACGAAGACCACCTTACTGCCCGGCGGTTTCGGCTCCGATCCCACCGTTTCTTCCACGCTTTATATTGAGATTACTTATAGAGACGCCAGTCAAACCGATGCGGAAGCCAAGACTTATGCCGTGCCTGTTCCGGCCATTGTGGGTGATGCGTATGCATCTTCCATCGCCTTTGAAATGGAACGGCAATATACTTTCCAATTCGAACTGTTTGGTCGCAAACCCATTGTTATCACTCAGGTTAAGGTAAGCGATTACGATAAAGTTGAACAGGAAGAGATACTCCGTTTGACCTGGGCGGGCAGCAATATTTATTGGGACGGCACGAAACTGACGTTTGCAGACAGTAACGACAAGAGCAAAGAGCAGTATCAGGGAGTCTTTTTCCAATGGGGCAGCCTGATCGGTTTATCTCCTACAGGAACCAACTGGACGACATCGCTAAATACTTACGTTCCCGATCCGGCTACCGGCGCTTGGACCATCGCCGGCAGGAATTATGGAACCATATTCTTAAATACAAGTCCTACAGGTACGCCCCCTTTCAGCTCCGCTGATCCCTACCTGACCGATCAAACCACCGATGCGAATATTGTATTACTCAGAGGTGACATCTGCGTTTACCTGACAAAGACAGGTGCAGCTCCCAAGGGCAAACGCTGGCGGATGCCGACGGCGGCTGAGTTTGCTGCCACTATCGATAATGAATACCGGCGCATTCCGGAAACCGGAGGATTTGAGGCTATAACCACCAGTACTAATGCTGACGGAACAACCGCCATTTCGAGCGGTCGCAGCAAAGTCGCCTCGAACCAGCCGTATTTCCCTGCAAACGGATTACGCCACTCAATACCATTAGGAGGCTTGGGCAACGTCGGTACGACCGGCACCTATTGGACGTCATCGCCTGTCGATCTCACTTCCGGTTACTCAGTGTGGGTCTCCGGAGGCGGAGTGAATCTGGATGGTGCCTATAGTCGTCAGTGCGGGTTTGCTGTGCGTTGTGTGGTGGAATAAGTGTGACCTGAGCTAACCCCCTCTGTTGATACATTTAAAGCAATGGAGAGGCAGCGCTCCTGATACTCTTAAAAACGTAATAACGTTTTCAGTAAAACGTTATTACGTTTTGTTCAAATTGTACTGACGTTTTACTTTGTTCGTCCTTACATTTTTTCAAACTTCAAGTTGACTGGGGGTGACCAAAAAGGATATACAGAGTCAGTACTTCTTTAATTCTCCATTTTGGAGGAGGTACAATTGTCCGTTGTCAACCAACCAAACATTCTCTTTTATAATCGGTTCATCCTTTAAAATTTGTGTATGCCCAATAATTTGGATAATGTCGGGCGCAAAATGTTCCGGCTCTTCCCAAAGTTCGTTGACATCCGCCCAGATGGGGCTGCTGAAATCGTCCCATCCACCGCGATAACCCGAACATTCGTAAAAACTTGACGGATTATTTTTAAACAAACCATTTATTTGCGCCTCCAAAGTGTCACCCTGTTCAAGCAACTCTCTGTGATGCAATTCATACCAACCTTTGGTGATACCGGCATGAATGAAAAGATATTTGCCAACCTGTTTACACATTTGAAACAAATCGGAAGTGTCGCCGGTAAGAATTTCGTGGTATTTTTCATAATACTTTCCGTCAAAACGGCTTGCCTGAAATTTCATGTCATAGTAATGAAACTCATGGTTTCCAATTAATAATGTAACTCTTTCGGGAAATTCCCTTTTAAAGGCGACAATACGTTGAAGCCCCTCGTATGCGTTTTCTTCGCTAAATTTTTCCTGCGGATAGTGATCCACGTAATCACCAACAAAAATAACGTCACCGGTATATTCCAACGCCGGTTTCCAGAAATCACGTCCATGAATATCCGGAACTATCAAAATTTCATTTTTCATCGCCTGTCCATTTTCTAATTATTTTACAAAGATAAGAAAAATCAATTATTTTGCCTACCTTTGTAAAAAAAATTTGAACGATGGCACGATATTTTAATGTAGCAGGGCCTTGTAATGAAGCGAAGCACTACATGATAGAGGCTTCGTCCCGATTGACAGGAATAACGGAACTCATAGACCAAGAGCAGTATTTTGTGATTCACGCTCCCCGTCAGAGCGGGAAAACCACAATGTTGCTTGATTTGGCTAACCGCATCAATCACGAAGGCAGGTATTATGCGCTTTATTGCTCGTTAGAAGGGGCGCAGGGCATTATTGATTCTGAAAAAGGTATTCCGGCAATAGTGAAAGGGATAAAATCAGCCTTACTATATACGGCAATACCCAAAGCCAGGGAATTTGCCGCCAATGCCGATTACGAGGATTTTACCAATGTCCTGAAAAATGAGCTGACCTCTTTTTGCATATCGTTAGACAAACCGTTAATCATCTTTTTTGATGAAGCGGACTGTTTGAGTGAAAGTACGCTGATTTCTTTTCTTCGACAGTTGCGAAATGGGTACAATACCCGCAGCATCACGCCGTTCGTACATTCTGTCGCCTTAGTGGGTATGCGCAACATTCGCGATTTCAAGGCGAAGATTCGTCCCGAAAGTGAAACGCTGGGCAGTGCAAGTCCTTTTAATATTATTACCGAAGCGCTGACATTCAGTAATTTTACCAAAGACGAAATAGCAAAATTGTACGAACAGCATACTACTGAGACCGGTCGGATTTTTGAGCCGGATGCAGTTGAAACGGTGTATCAGCAAACGCAGGGACAGCCTTGGCTGGTCAATGCCATTGCCCGCGAGGTGATTGTAAAAATGCTTCAGTCCGATTATACCCGACCGGTTACTGCCGAATTGGTGCATCAAGCCATCTACAATATCATTTTGCGTTGCGACACGCATATCGACAGTTTATTGGAACGGCTCAAAGAAGAGCGGGTGCGGCGGGTAATGGAGCAGGTGATTATCGGTGAATTGTCGGGCGTTGACGCACAATCGGACGACTACCGCTACACGACAGACCTTGGGCTGATAAAAAAAGCCGACGGCGTAATCATGCCCTCCAATCCCATATATGCGGAGGTCATTATCCGCACATTAAATGCCAATTCGCAAAAAGATTTCGGTGAAAGCCGGTATCCTTACCGGATGCCTCGCTACCTGAAAGACGGACGTATTGACATGACTTATCTCATGCAGGACTTTCAGTCGTTCTGGCGCGAGAACAGCGAAATCTGGATAGAGCGCTATCAGTACAAAGAGGCAGCGCCACAGTTGATTTTGCAGGCTTTTCTACAGCGGGTGGTCAATGGCGGTGGAGAAATAATCCGCGAGTTTGCTGCAGGCTACAGGCGGATAGATTTGTGCGTGGTGTATGAAGGGCAAAAATATCCCGTCGAACTGAAACTCCGCCGCACAGCTCAAACGGAAGAAAACAGCCATGATCAAATCCTCGATTACATGGACACCCTGGGGGTCAAAGAAGGTTGGTTGGTTATCTTCGACCGCAGAATCAATATAGACTGGGATAGCAAAATCTATCTCAAAACGGAAAAAATTGATGATAAAACACTAACGATAGCGGGTTGTTAGTAATTAATTACACTCGCCCATGCTTTATCAATTATTTTTCCTACCTTTGTAAAAAATTTGAATTTTTAATACAATGAAACGAACTGTTTTTTTCTTAAGTATGCTGGCAACAGGATTACTGGTAAGCAGTTGCAGCAACGACCTCGACGAAGGTCAAGAGGCAGCCGGGAGTGGCAAGCCTATTTCGTTTAACGTTTTGGAACACAAGCAACTCCGGTCTGCGACAACAACATCCACCATCAATGATTTCCGCTTGCTGGCGGTAGATGAGACGGGTAAAACGCTTATCGACGGATTGGAAGTGACCGGCAACGGCGCTCATTGGACTTACTCGCCGCTTGGTTTATGGCCCGAAACCGAAACCACGCAAGTTAATTTCTATGCGTTTTCTCCTGCGGAAGCCGATGGTATTGACGAAGGTTTGGCTGGTCAAACCGGTCCTTCACCAACCATCAAATACGCCTTGCCGGGTCATAGCGTAAACACCTCACTGTCGCTTTCCGACCAGGAAGACTTGCTGGTAACCCATCACACCGGCACTTTTTTTAAAGAAGGCGTCAGCGGTGTTAACTTGAATTTCCGCCATGCTTTGTCGCGTGTCCTTTTCAAGGCAAAGAGCGAAAGCAGTCATACTTTTGAGGTATTAGGCATCGCCTTGAAAAACATCAAGAGCAGCGGTAAGCTCAATCTGGCATCCTTGCCTAAAGATAACGCAACGTTTGACCTTGCTGGTTCCGGATACCGGATTTATTGGGATACTTCTGTCGGCACCAACGGCGACTTGGTTGCCAATCTCGGAAAAGGCGTAACCATTAAAGGTGATGGCGATTATCACTATTTTATTGTCGATGACACTGTTGCGCTTTACGTTATTCCGCAGGAAAACACCGTTTCTTCTTTGGACAAGGTAACCCTGGTAAACGAGACATTTATCCCTCCTTCCGGGTTTTATATCGAGATTACTTACAAGGAATCCGGACAATCGAATGAAGAAGCCGTTACGTATGCCGTACCTGTTCCGGCTATTGTGGGCGATGCGTATAAATCTTCCATTGCGTTTGAAATAGAACGCCAATATACGTTCCAGTTTGAATTGTTCAGTCACGGTTTGGCTCCTGTCAATCCTCTTACGGAAAATATAGATAAGGATTAAACACACCACATCGGCAGTTGTTCCGACAACTATTTTTTCAAATCTTACTTGCTTTTTTGCCGATACTCCGTCGGTGAAACACCCAAGTGCTGCCTGAAGCAACGCGCAAAATAAGAGGCGTCTTCAAATCCCAGGCGCATGGCGATTTCCGTTATCTGCAGGTTGCTTTCCCGCAACAGGCCGGAGGCTTTGTTCAAACGGTAAACCCGCAGGTAATCGTTGGGCGATATTCCCGACACGGCTTTGATTTTCCGGTAAAAACTGGAACGACTCATAAATAATGTTCCGGCCAAGTCGTCGATGGAAAAATTTTGTTCCGAAATATGTTTATCAATTTCAGCGTGCAGTTTGCTTATAAATTCCTGTTCTTTTTTCGAAATGGTCGGCAAAGATTCGGCATTGACGGGTAGGGTCAGCGCCATTTTTTGGAAGGCTAAACGCAATTTGAGCAAATTTTCGATTTGGTTTTTCAGGTATTTCATCGAAAAAGGTTTTTCGATATAGGCGTCCGCTCCTTGTTCCATGCCTTCGATTTTGGCGTCCGTCGTTGTTTTGGCCGTCAGCAAAACGACCGGGATGTGTGACAGGTTGATGTCGGATTTCACGGTACGGCACAATTCGAATCCGTCCATTTCAGGCATCATAACGTCGCTTACGATCAGATCGACGGGTTCGTGGAGGAGGCGGTCAAGCGCTTTTCGTCCGTTCGGCGCCTTCAATACGGTGAAATATTCGCTTAGCATTTCGGATGTTAGTTCCAACAATTCTACATTGTCTTCTACCAACAAAATCCGGCAGGAACGGAAAGGGGATTCTCTGCTTTCCAATGGAGTAATTTCCGCGTCCAATCGCTCCGGTTCGGCGGAAGGTGTTTGCAAAAGATTTTCGTTTTCTATCGGAACGCGGAGTGAGAATGTCGCACCGCCCCATTCGTTATCTTCTACCGATAATTCCGCCTGGTGATTCTCCGCCATCAATTTGGCAAAAGCTAATCCGATGCCTGTTCCGCCCACTTGTCCGGCTTCTTTGGCCTGATAAAACGCATCGAAAATTTTCTTTTTTTCGGTGTCGTCCACTCCCGGACCGTCGTCCGCTACGGAAATTGTAAAATCCGGTTCAGCATATTTCAAACGGAGTATAATCCGTGAGTTTGTGTATTTGATGGCGTTGCTTAACAGATTGACAATGATTTTGGTGATTACGTCTTTGTCTATCGGGACGGTTTTGTCTTCTTCGGGTAATTCCAATTCGAAAGCAATGGCTCGCAATTCGAGGTAGCCGGCAAATTGACTGCGGATGTCCTGCATGAGCGAGTGAAGCGACTGCGGACTGCGGCGCAATTCTACTTTGTTGCTTTCGATTTTCTGAAAATCAACCAATTGATTTACGACGCCCAGGAGATAGTCAATGTTTTTATTGACGATTGAGAGGTATTTCGATGTGTGTTCATTGGCTTGCAGGCTTTCCGTCAGTTTGTCCAACGGCAGGCGGATGAGGCTGAGCGGCGTGCGGAATTCGTGCACCAGATTGACGAAAAAATGGATTTTCGAACGATATACTTCTTTTTCTTTCAAGTCGTTGTATCCTTCGACTTTCCGCTGTATTTTGGCGTTTGTTCTCCGGTTTGTGAATTTGTATATTCCGTAAGCTGCAACGACGATCAGCAGGAAATAAAAGGTATATGCCCAACCGGTTTGCCACCAGGGCGGTGTAATGGTGATTTGCAATGCGGCGCCTGTTTCGTTCCATAGTCCGTCGTTGTTGGAGGCTTTTACCCGGAAAATGTACCGTCCGGGTGGAAGATTGGGATAAGATACGTGACCTTGTTTGGTATAAACCCAGTCGTCGTCGAAACCTTCCAAGCGGTAGGCGAATTGATTGCGCAGAGGGTCTTCGTAGCTCAAAGCGGCAAATTCGAGTGTAAAATTGTTCCGGTTGAAAGGAAAAGTTAATTCCCGGGTTTGGTAAATGGCTGTTTTTTCCTTGAGCGGCATTTCCTGACCGTTTTTGTTGCGCTTGTTATGGATTTTCAAGTCCACAATATACACCGGCGGAATGTAGTTGTTTTGTTCAAATTCATTGGGATAGAATGCATTAAAACCATTGATTCCTCCGAAATAAAACCGTCCGGCGCCGGTTTTCAACGAAGCTCGTGCGTTGAATTGGTTGCTTTGCAGACCATGTTCCTGTGTGAAAAGTTTCCATTCGGATTGGTTGTTGGGATTTACGCGCAACAACCCGGCGTTGGTCGCAATCCAGAAATAACCGGCGTTGTCTTCTTCTATGGAATAAATAATTTTGTTGGGCAAAACGGTATTTTGCGGATCGAAATCTATAAAACGATTGCTTTCAGGATGCCGGAAACACAAACCGTTGCCGTTGGTTCCAAACCAAACCGTGCCGTTGCGGTCTTCAAACAAACAAATTACCGAGTTGTTGTTGATTGAGGTTGAATCTTCCGGATTATGGCTGTAATAACTCCAATGTCCGTTTCGCAATTCACAGCTGAATACACCTGAATTGTATGTGGCAATCCACAAGTTACCGTGAGAATCTTCGAGCATATCGACTACAGAAATCATTGAACCGACATTGTTAATTGTCGTAAAATTATCTGTTATGGGATTATAGCGGGTTAATCCCCAGGATGTGCCGACATAAACTTTTCCTTCACTGCCTTTGTACAGGGACAAAACATCATTACTGCAAATCGAATTGGGAACTTCCTGGTGATATTGATATTGCCGGATGCGTTTGGTGTTCAGATCCATGATTTTCAAGCCGTCTCCGAATGTGCCGATCCAGAGTTGGTCGCCGTCGGCCAACAGGGAACGGACGTCGTTTTGCAAGCCGGGGAAAGTATGTACGGTTTGGGTTTTCGGATCCAGAAAACGCAAGCCATCCTGCGAACCAACCCAAACCGTGTGGTTTTTATCTTCGCAAAAAGCGTTGATTACTTTGCCTTCCACCCGGTCGGAAATGAATACCGGATAGTAGTATTCAAAATTTTTGCTTTGCTGCGCCAAATAATTGACGCCTCCCATATCGGTCGAAATCCAATAACCGCCTTCCTTATCTTTCAGGATGTTATACACGGGTGATTCGCTGAGTATCTGGGAAACACCCAACGTGTTCGGACGGATAAATTGCGAATGAATCTTGTCGAAAAGGTAAAGCCCTTTGTCGGATCCGATTAATAATTCCTGCTCGGAATAACCGGAAATGCAGCAGATAGCGCCGATGTTGAAACCCTCCTTGTCGAAGGATTTGATTTCACCGGTTTTTATATCCAGACAGCAAAGGCGGTTGTTGCCCACCCCGAACCATGTTTTGTCGCCGATGCTTTGGATGCAGTTGATTTTGGAGTTTCCGTCCCGTCCGGTGTTGATGAACGAAGTGTATTGTTCGATCAGCCGTTCGTTGGGATCGAAGCAAAGCAGGCCTTCCTGCAGGGAAGAAACGTAAATGTGACCCGCAGCGTCTTCGCTAATATCCCATACAAACGGAGTGTAAGAACTGTTTTGCGTCAGGATGTCTTTGGCCGGATCATAGATAAAGAAGCCTTGTCCCAAAGTTGCAATCCATATTTTGCCGTTTTTGCTTTGGATGATTTTCCGGATTTCGCAACTGATGGAAACATCAAACGGTGTTTTTTTCTCAAACGGCAAAAACAGTTCTTTTGTGTAATCGAACCGGAAAATACCTTGGCTTGTTCCTATCCATAAATTCCGGTTGGCATCTTCACACAGGGCTTGTACGGAATTGTTACCGAGTGAGAATTTATCTTTCAGGACGTTTTTATAAACTTTGAAATTCCGTCCGTCGAAACGGTTCAGGCCGTCACTGGTTCCGAACCAGATGAAACCGTAACTATCTTGAAGGATACATCCCACCGAGTTGTGTGAAAGTCCGTCCGATACCTGATAGGTCTTGAAATAAAATTGTTTTGCTGTGGCAGGGAAGGCGATTCCCGTCCACAGTAATATGTATAATAGCATCAGATGTTTTCCCATGTATTTTTATTCGCTCAAAGTTGTATTTTTCCTTCTGCCGCCGGAATCCCCAACACCGGCATTCCCTTCGCATCCCATTCCTGTTTCTGTATCCGGGGCGAACGGGAATCGACGGCTCCCGGCGGATCGTTTGGTATCCGGCGTGCATGATAGATAAACCAGGTTTCTTTGCCGTCGAGCGAAGGGATGAAGCATATACTTCCCGGCGCATAGACTTTATTTTCGGCATTTTGCTTGAAAACCGGTTCGGGCGATTTTGTCCACGAAGCGGCGTCCAACAGGTTGCTTCCGGTGTCGGCTGTCAACATTCCCAATGCGTAATAAGGCGTCCAACGGCCGCTGGCAGAATAAAATATAAATAGTTTGTCTTTGTTTTTCGATTGAAAGAACCGGGGGGCTTCGTTGACATAAATCGGATAGGCTGTTTTGCTTCCGTCGGGACTGATCCATTGGCGTTCCCATTCCCATTCGGGTTTGGAAAGCAATACCCGGTTGGATTTCAAAGTCCATGGATTTTCCATCGAGGCGATGTAGATGCATTGATTTTCGGTTTCAATCCGGCGTGATTGCCATCCCGACCAAATCATGTACAATTCTCCGGCATGTTCAAAGACACTTGCGTGAATCGCCCAGTTGTTGTCGGCGTCGGTAGCGATTCGTCCTTTCATGATAAATTCGCCATGCAACGGGTCGGGAGAGGAATTTTCAATCACGTAAATCTGGTGATTATCGGTATTGCCGTTGTCGGCGGAGAAATAAATATACCATTTGTTGTTCAGGAAATGGATTTCCGGACCCCAAAGGTGATGGGCGTTGTCGTCGTCTTTGGGTAACCAGACTTCTTTTTTTTCAGCGTTTTTCAAATCGGTGATGTTGGTTGTTTTCCAAAGGATGATTCGGTCTTCACAACCTTGTGTGTAATAGTACGTTCCCTTCACATACGTTGCCCATGGATCGGCTCCGGCAGGTAATAAGGGATTGATGCCTGCGAGGGTAGGGGAGAAGCCACTCGGATGAGTTTCTGCTTTCCGGTTGCAGGAGGCTGTTATCAGAAATAAGGTGCAAAGGATGAACAGTTGTTTACACATTAGTTATTTATTGATTTAGTAAGCAAATGTAGTGAAAAATTTTAAAATAATAAAATAGTGGCTAAATATTAAATTAAGGTGCTGACCCCGGAAGACCGTAAGGTCTTCTATTTGGGTAACCCCGCGGCAAGCGAAGCGCAGCCCGGGGTAGAGCAACCCCTCCTTTCCCCTTTTGCAGCCGCGTCATGTCGACCGAGCGCAGCGAGTGGAGACATCTCCTGATAATCGTTAAACACTAATTGGGAAATTTGTCGTACACCCTATTTACTTCAAAAATCAGCAAGAACACCATAAAAAGGAAAGTTTTGTTGCCGAGATAAGGCGTCTTTTCAAAGAGAATGGAATTGATTTGGATGAAAAATGGTTTTGGCAGGACGAATAAATTCAACTCTGTCGGAGTTGAGGGGATGATGAGAGGTCGCTCTACCCCGGGCTGCGCTTCGCTTGCCGCGGGGTTACCCAAGTAGAAGACCTTACGGTCTTCCGGGGTCAGCACCTCAAAAAATGATTTACATTTCTTTTTTGTCATGACGGGCTTGACCCGCTATCTCCTAAATGTCGTTAATGGGCTTTTGTCGTAATTTGCAGGAATGGTGTTTAACGGCTTAGCAGGGGATTCCGACCAACGGGAGGAATCTCCTGCTAAACTGTATTGTCACCGTCAACGTATCATAGTTTGCGGCAACTTTTATTCAGTATCTTTGTTTTGTAGTGTTTAATAATTGGTTTTACACAAATCATTATAATCGGTTTCAGATTTCGGAATTTCAAACTCCCAGATATTATCGGAAGGTAGTTTTTGCAAGAATCCGCAGAAAGTTTGGGTATAATTGCTTCCATTCCTATTGATTGGCAAACCGAGCCGTTTGATGTCGAACAAACGGAATCCTTCACCCCAAAGTTCAATCCGGCGATGAATCATGATTTCGTCGGCCAAAGCCGCTCCGGTATTTCCCAAATCCGTATAGTTAGGATCGCGTTGTGCAACGAAAGGCAGAAAATATTTCTTCGCTTCGGTCGGATTACCTGCACGGGCGTATGCTTCCGCTGCCGTAAGATACATTTCCGTCAGACGCATATAGGCAAAATCACCAACAGCATTGGCCGTGCTGCGCGCCGTGAATTTGCGGTTCTGATATTTCCGTTGATTGTAAGACGTAGCCGGCACAGATGCTGTTCCGGCCGGATCCCACCACTGACGGCGAAGATCGGTCGGAGACATCAAATCGTAAGTTGCCTGATTGATACATTTGATACCGGTACGGATTGAAGTAGAATTGAAATTCCACGACATATAGGCATAAAACGAATAGAAATATACGGTTTGATCATCTTGCGTTCTTGATGCGTACATGGCGTCTTTCGTTTTTGTTGTAATATCCGGGAAAACATCTACCAACTGAGATTTATCCATCATTTTCAAGCCTTCACTTTCGGCAACTTGAATGGATCTTTCGGCATATTCTCCTGCTTTGGTATAGTTTTGTTGCGCAAGAGCTACACGTGCTTTCAGACCCCAAACTACTTTTTCCGAATAGTGTGTTACATCTTTCGCCTTGTATCCGGCCAAAAGCGTTGCAGATTCATCCAAATCGGTATTAATCATCGTATATACTTCTTCTACCGTAGCACGGACTTTATTTTCCATTCCTGTATTGTCGCGAATAATTACTCCGTCCTGACCATTGGTTTGACCGGCGTGGTATGGTTTAGCATACAATTGTACCAGTTGGAAATGACACCAAGCCCGGATAGCCAATGCTTCTCCCCGTATATATTTAGCGGTCGGATTCGAAGACTCGGCAAAGTTTTTATCCAATAATTCCAGGATTTTATTTGCGTTCATAATAAATTCATAGTAAGTACGCCAAAGATTGGAATTGTAAGATGAACTGGGATTATTAACAAAACTCCAATTCAGAAATCCCTGATGCCAAGTTTGTGTATCCCAAGTCAAATCATCGCCCATAGCTTCGAAACCGATTCTAAAGCCCGGTTCACTACCCATTCCTTGATTTTCACGGTCTTGTGAAACCATTTTGCGGTGGATACCATTGATAGCCATATAAATATTATCGAGAGATTCGCCTATCGTAACTTCACTTACCGCATTGGTAGGCTTAGTATCCAAATAATCATCCGAACAAGCGGTCAACAAGGTGAAAGACACAAGCGCCGCTGCTATAAATATTTTATTGAAAAATTTCATAATATACTAAGTTTAGATAGTTTAATTAAAATGTCACATTAAGCCCCAACGTAAAATTGCGAGTAGGCATATATTCGTTATAGGTTAATCCGGTGAAATTCGCCATCGGATTCAATCCCTGACGCGCTTTGAGCATGAAAATGTTTTCAACACTTGCACTTACTCGAACCGTTTTGAGTTGCATCGACTGAATCAAAGAGGCCGGCAACGTATAAGACAGATTAATGGAACGGAAGTTCAAATAATCGGAATTTGTAAGCCATTGGGTAGAAACCTGGTTTACATTGGTCGCATGAGTTGAATTATTGTCAAGACGCGGAACGGAAGTTATATCTCCCGGTTGTTGCCATCTGTCTTTAATATCGCTTGCCATTGCATAACCGTATCTGGTAAGGGACATCAGGTCCTGATAATTGTAATCAAGCATTTTACCCCCCAACTGAAATGAAAACAATGCATTCAAATCAAAAGATTTATACCCTACGCCTAAGGAAATGCCACCGTATGCATTGGGAATGGCATCCCCACTGAAATCATATTTTGCATTGGCATACGCATTTGTCAATTTTCCGGATACCCCCGGAACATCTACAATCGTTTTGTCAATGGCTTCTTTTTGAGCATCCGTTGAAGTTTCGTATTTTTCCGTATCCAGATAATACAAACCGTTTCCGGTAGCGGGATCCACTCCATACCATTGTCTTAACCAAAATTCGTACCTTGATTTTCCTTCATAGAGTTTTTTTGTACCGTCAATTTTACCTTCTTTTTTGTTTGCTTCCGGAAGTTTAACAATCCGGTTCTTGATAAAGGTCAAGTTTAAGCCGACATTTGCCCTGTAATCTCTATGCTTGAATATATCATAATTCAGAATAATTTCTAATCCCAGATTACGTACTTTACCGATATTACGGATGATGGATGGCACCCCTGTCGAAATGGGCACCGATTCGGGATACAGCAAATCCCGTGATTCCTTGTCGAAAAATTCAACGGAACCGGTTAAATGTTTGAAAAAGCCAAATTCAATCGCTGCGTCGATAGAGACTTGCGTTTCCCAGGTTAAATCAGGATTCGCCACCACCGAGAAGAACACGCCGGATTCGGAAGCATTATTGACACCCGTATTAAAAAGCGTTTGATAAGGATAATAATCCGGGTCATTATCTAAATCCAAAATGCCGTCGTTACCGGTTTCACCGTAAGAAGCGCGGAGTTTCAGGTTATCAACCCACGAAATATCTTTCATAAAGTTTTCTTCGCTGATACGCCAAGCGGCGCCGAAAGACCAGAAATCACCCCAGCGTATGCTGTTACGAAAGCGGGAACTGCCGTCGTGACGATAAGATAATGAACCGTAATATTTTCCATCATAATTATAATTCAATCGGCCAAAATATCCTTCTTTGCGATAAAGATCCGTATATGAACTCAAACTACTAATATCCGTAAAGTTACCAAATTCGTAAAGTTCGGAAAACGATTCTCCCAATTTCATACCATACATATATTCAAACTTCCATTCGTAATTTTCATGGCCAAGCATGGCTTCCAGATTATGATTCCCGAATGATTTCGTATAATTCAATATTTGGTTGAAATTTTGTGTGGTCTGCCGGGTGGATAATATATTCAAACGGCCGGGACCTGACTGACCGTCTCCGACTTTCGGATTTTCGTATTGTTTGCGGCGGCGATCGTTGTTATCCAATCCGTATTCAATTTTGAAACTAAGTCCATCCATCGGTTTGAGAGATACAAAGGTACGTCCGTTGAAATTTGTATATCCGTTTTCGCGCATATTCCACAATGTTTCGGCAATCGCATGGCGACCTGTACTTGATAACCGTTGTCCTTGATAATCATAAATATATTCATCGGGATTGGTGGTCGGTTTACCGTCCTCGGTAAGATAAGCGCCTGTTGTTAAATCATGTGAATGGATGGGATATATAGGAGCCATACCGCGGGTAAACGCTACCAGGTTGCCATAACCGCTTGAATTATCTGATGTTGAGGTGGAAAAATTAGACTTGGTTTTCGAAAAAGCTACATTAACTCCTCCATCAAACCATTTTACCGGATGAATATTGTGATTAATGCGGGCGGAATATCTTTCATAATCAGTTCTTAATAAATATCCGTTATCTTTCAAGTAACCGATGGAAGAATAGGTATCGCTCTTATCGGTTGCCGAATTATAAGATAATAGATAATCCTGACGGTATCCGGTACGAAAAGCGGCATTGTCCCAATCAAGGTCATCTCCCCATTTCAGGGTGTTGGCGCCGGAATTTAATCTGCCGTCCGTTCCGACTAACGCATTATCGGCAATACCTGCAAACGGATTGTATTTCACTGTGTTTACAATTGTATTGGTAGCAGTCTGTGCTGCTTCTTCCGCACTTCTTCCGGTCGAAATATTGGCGTTTTTCAGCATTTCCCATTGCAAAGGATAATAGTCCATAATTCCTACCCTGTCGTAATCGTTGTAAGCACGATTAGACCAACCTTGATTGATATTTAAACTAACTTTTGAACCTCCATCTGATTTGGAGCCTTTTTTAGTTGTGATCAAAACGACTCCGTTTCCGGCGCTCGAACCATACAAAGAGGTGGACGCCGCATCTTTCAATATCGTGATTTGATCTATATCTGCGGGATTAATATCGGCCGAATTACCGTTAAATACCATTCCATCTACAACATACAACGGTGAATTGGAGGCATTTACCGAACCGAAACCGCGAACGCGTATCGTTGGGGATTCTCCCGGTTGTCCGGTACCTGATGTAACCTGAATACCGCTCACATTCCCTTCAAGAGCGGAAGCAAAAGAGGTAAGCGGGCGTTTGTCCAGATTTTTTTCCCCTACTGTTGAAGCCGAACCGGTGAACGAACTTCTCTTTGTCGTTCCGTAAGCAACAACGATCAACTCATCAAGCAGCTGTTCATCCATCTGTAGAATTATCCGCATATCGGAACCTGCTTTTTGTTCAATGGTTCGATACCCTAACATGCTAATTACCAAAACATTTTGGTTACCCGAAAGATTTAATTTAAAACTTCCGTCGTTTCCTGTCGCAGTTCCCTGCGTTGTACCCTTGACAACGACCGAAACTCCGATCAAGGGTTCCCCTCCGTCGTCAACAACAATACCATTAGCCAGGTTTGTTTGAGCTGTCAAGCTCGTTCCTGCAAGAAATAGGCAGGCAAAAAGAAATAAGATCCTTTTCATAAATTTTTACTTTAAATTAAACCAATGTTCATCTTTTTTATTATACATTTGTTATCCTAAATTATATAATCCGTCTTTTTAACGAATATTTACTTTGCAAAGATAAAGTATTTTTTTTTGTTAATACACATAAATATGAAAAATAATATAAATTTTGTTTTTATACTATGATTTATGGTTATATCCGGGTGAGCGCCGGCTTACCGGGGCTGTCTCAAAAATTCCGCGTTGAGACAGCCTCATTGTTAAATTTTGCACTATTTTTCACATTTATGTGTATTAACAAAAAAATACTTTACCTTTGTAAATTAAATATCCGTTAAAAAGACGGATTACTTACATAATAGAATAAGCAGATTTTAATGGTTTTAAACGACCGTATAAATTATACATAATAGTATATAAACGAAAAATGAAATGAATATATTTGGTTTAATTTAAAGTAAAATTTATGAAAAAATTAATTTTATTGGGGACATGCTTCCTTATAAGCATGGGATTAGCAATTGCGCAGAAGAAGCAAGTTTCCGGAACTGTAGCCGATGAAGCGGGAGAGCCAATCGTCGGAGCATCGGTAATAGTCAAAGGAAATGCTACAGTTGGTACGGTTACCAATATTGACGGAAACTTTTCGTTCGATGTTCCCGCTTCAGCAACTACTTTGATTGTTAAATACCTGGGGATGCAAGACCACGAAATTGCAGCAGGGCAAGATCTTAAAGTGATTCTCCATCCGTCAAGCACTTCGTTGGATGAAGTGATTGTGGTCGCGTATGGAACCGCTAAAAAGAGTTCATTTACCGGTTCGGTATCGACAATCAAAGCCGAAGAAATCGGAAAACGTCAGGCGGCCAATGTGTCGAAAGCCTTGCAAGGAACCATGTCCGGTGTGCAGGTAGTAAGCACTTCGGGACAACCGGGAAGTGCTGCCACTATCCGTATTCGCGGAGTAGGTTCTATTTCGGCGAGTTCGGAGCCGCTTTATGTAGTGGATGGTATTCCGGTAGAAAGTTCTCTCCGGTCAATTAACTCGGCGGATATTGAGTCTATCACGACTTTGAAAGATGCTGCCGCTAATTCGCTCTACGGAGCTCGCGGTGCAAACGGGGTTGTTTTGATTACTACTAAAAGAGGCGCTTCCGGTAAACCGAAAGTGTCTTTCGAAACCCGTTTCGGATATAATGAACGCGGTATTCCCGCTTACGATGTCGTTACCGACAAAGGCCAATATATGGAACTTTTGTGGGAATCCTTACGCAATCAGGGGATTGCCGACGGTAATCCGAATCCGGCTGATTATGCAAGCGCCAACTTGCTTGCTGCTACGAATGGCTTTAATCCTTTTACCAATGTTCCCGGCGATCGGGTAGTAGGATTGGATGGTAAATTGAATCAGGCCGCTGTAGCCGCATGGAATGACAATTGGTTGAAAGATCCTCTCCGAAAAGGCCTCCGCAACGAAAATATGATCAGTATCAGCGGAGGTACGGAAAAAAGTTCGTATTACATTTCGTTAGGTTATCTGGATGAAAATTCATATATTAAAGCATCTGATTTTCAACGATATTCCGGTCGTGTAAAAATAGAACAGGAAGTTACTTCTTGGTTCAAAGGAGGTGCGAACCTTTCATACGCTAAGATATATGATAATAATCCTTGGACATCGAGCAAGGCCTCTACGTATTCCAATATATTCTTTTTCGCACAGCAGAATCCGCCGATTTATCCTATCTATAAATACGATAAAACAACCGGACAACCTGTATTGGACAAAAACGGCAATAAACAGTACGAATTCAACACTCCTTTCTCACCTGGTACCAACCCGTTAAACGCTTTAGATAATGATCTGTATGATGCCGATTATGATTACAGTCAGGCTACGACCTTTGCCGATATTTCATTTCTGAAAGACTTCAAGTTGAGATTAAATGTATCGGCGGAAACTTATAACGGGTTTAGCAATGAGTTTCAAACCCCTGTGGGAGGAGACGCTCAAAATGTGGGAGGCCGTAATACGCGCGAAGCTGATAAACTGTTTATCCTTACCTCGCAACAGTTGCTTACTTACTTAAAATCTTTTGAAGGACATAGTATTAATGTGTTGGCAGGACACGAAACAACGCATCGAAAAGGCAATGTTTTACAGGCGCAAAAAGAAAATTTCCTGATTCCATCAAATCCTGAATTGGCAAACGGCGCCCGGTTGATGGATGCCAGTTCTTATTCTCAAATCTATTCTTTGGAATCCCTACTGTCGCGTGTACAATATGACTATCGGGAAAAATATTTCTTATCAGCCAGTTTGCGTTATGACGGCTCTTCCCGTTTTTCACCCGATAACCGTTGGGGCGCTTTCTGGTCGGCAGGCGGAGCGTGGATGCTCAGCAAGGAAGATTTTTTAAGTGATGTATCGCAAATCAATGAATTAAAATTGAAGGCAAGTTACGGTACGCAAGGTAACGATGCTTTGTTGGATAGCAATGGTTATCCGATGTACAACGTATATGACGACCAATATCAGGTTTCTTCTTCCGGCGGGGATATTGCCGTAACATACATCATGCGCGGAAATCCCGATCTCAAATGGGAGCGAAGCGAGAACTTCAATGCCGGAATCGAATTTCGTTTCTTTGACAAGCTGTTCGGTGGTGTGGAATTTTATCAAAGAACGACTCGCGACTTGTTGTATCAAAAACTTTTGGCTACTTCACAAGGTTTGCCCAACTGGAAATGGGACAATGCAATTGACCTGAAAAACAGCGGAATAGAAATTGACTTGGGAGTAGATATTATCAAAACCAATGATTTCTCGTGGCAAGTTAGAGGAAATTTAACTACCCAGAAAAATAAAATTCTAAAACTGCCCAAAGACAGAGATCCGGAGGGGAAAGGTTATGTTGCCGGTAACTACTGGTATAAAGTAGGAGGTTCTATTTATGACTTTTATACCTATAAATCGGCAGGTGCCGACCCTACTACCGGTAAAGCTTTGTGGTATGCCGAAGACAAAAATGATGACGGCGATGTAATCGGCGATAAGGTGGTAAGCGAATACGGTTTAGCCTCCCGCTACGTGCTTGGCAAGAGTGCAATACCCGATATCTATGGCGGTTTGGAAACAACCATTGATTGGAAAGGTATCGATTTTTCAATACAGACGGCTTATCAATTTGGCGGCTACGGCTGGGATGAACAGTACCGTGGGCTGATGACTACCTTGGATGACGCTACTTCCGCTGTTCATAAAGATGTGGTAGATCGTCACTGGACTACGCCCGGACAAGTAACAGATGTTCCGCGCCTGCGATTTGGATTAGGGAACGAAAACAGTCAGTCCGACCGTTTCTTGACAAGCAAATCTTATTTCAGTATCAATAATATTACCTTGGGATATACTTTGCCTAAAAGATGGACGGAAAAAATTGAAATCGACAGACTGAGAGTTTATCTCTCCGGTGAAAATATCGCTTTGTTTTCGGCCCGTCAGGGTTACGACCCGCGTATCTATGTCAGCGGTTCCGGAACTTATGCTTATACGGCCATGCGCAGTTTTTCAGTGGGTTTAAATGTTAATTTCTAATTAAGATAGAATATGAAAACGATCAATATTTATAAAATAATGGGGGTATTGCTGCTGATAGTTGGGATGACGTCTTGCGGCGAAGAATTCTTAAACCCCGATACAACACAATATGCCACCAAAGACAAAATCAACGATTTAGTAGAAAACGGTGGCGGTGAAGGCGTTGTCAATCTATTGAATTCCACTATGTTGGGAGCTTACAACGCTATGATTACTTATCAAAGCCGGCACGATGCTTTTGGTGAAATGGCTGTAGGACTTGCCGGTGATATGATGACCGAAGATATAGTGTTTACTTATCGGACACACTTTATTTACGATTACGATATCGACAATAATACGGCGACTTATGCACGACCCAACAATACATGGAGTTATCTTTACTCGGTGGTAGGGAAATGTAATGAGGTAATTGAAAAAGTGCCTACTACGGTTACGGATGCACCGTTAAGAGCTGCTTTAGGGGAAGCTTTGGCTTTGCGTGCTTATGCTTTTTTATCGCTGATACAACGTTATCAACAAACCTACATAGGGAATGAGGATAAACCCGGTATTCCCTTAACGCTTACGTCCAATGACGACCGTCCTTCGGTAGGCGGCCGCGGTACGGTACGCGAGGTGTATAACAAAATTCTAACGGACTTGGCAATGGCTGTTAATCTTTTGGATGGCGCTACCGCCCGTAAGAGCAAAACCAACATCGACCAAAGTGTAGCAGCCGGTATTTACGCCCGTGCATTAATGGTTGTGGGAGATTGGGCGCATGCAGCTCAATACGCCAACTTAGCGCGACAGAAGTATGCACTTATGAGCGCGACGGAAGTGGTGGCCGATAATTTTGGCGACATCAACAATAAAGAATGGATGTGGGGCGCTGATATTACGACGGAAACAACAACCATGTTTGCTTCATTTTTCTCGCATGTCTGTTCATTCGATGTCGGCTATGCCGAATCCACTTTTGCGCCCAAACTGATCGATTCCCGCTTGTATGGTTTGATGAATGTCAGTGATGTTCGCCGGCGACAATTCAAAGATCCTGCTGCGCCTGTTAATCCAAATTCCGGGGTTGTAGAAGAAAATGCACCGTCGTATTGCAATTATAAATTCAAGAAAGTAACCGGATGGTTGGCCGATTATGTATATATGCGTGTTTCCGAAATGTATTTGATTGAAGCGGAAGCTTTGGCGCAACAAAATAAAGCCGGTGAAGCTTATGACGTATTAAAAATATTGATGGACAACCGGGATCCCAACTGGAGCAGGAATCGTACTACCGCAACGGTAGAAGATGTTTTTCTGCAGAAACGTTTGGAACTTTGGGGTGAAGGTCACATTTTCTACGATTATTTACGTTTGAAAAAAGGAGTGGATCGTACTTATGAAGGCAGTATTCACATGGTGAAAGTTAACGTGGATGCCGGTTCATGGAAATTTATTTATCAAATTCCGCAAACCGAAATTGATAATAATCAGGAATTGAGTAGTACCGATCAGAATCCATTATCATAATAACTATTAAAATAAGGCTTGTATGAAACCGGTATGATAAAGTCATCCAAGCAGATGAACATGCACCGGTTCCATACGACCATTAAAAACAAATTATGTACGTATGAAAAATATAAAAATAAGTTTATGGCTTTTGGTGATGGCGCTTTTTGCGGCATCTTGCGAACAGGAAGATGGGGCATTGTATGAAAACCCGGATGGCAAGGTAATGGTAAGCCTTGCTTCCGGTAGGTATATCGCCGAATTAATCCCCAATGATGGAACTCAAATCACTGTTCAGATTAACCGTAACAGTACAAAAGGCGCATTTGATGCACCGTTTAGCTTCAAGAGCAGTTCCACACTGTTCACCATGTCTGATACAGTTGCTCACTTTGCCGATGGCGAATCGATTACGCATCTTGTTATTTCTTATCCCGGATCAGCACAAATGGGTATCGGAACCACTTATACGTTAACAGTTTCTGCTAAAGCAGATTTGCTTTCCCCCGGAGGTGTTTCGACACAAACCTTGACGCTTAACCGTCGTTTAACATGGGTGGATGTCGGAATAGGGCAATGGAAAGAAGGTCTTATTGTGCCTCTTTTTGGCGCCCCCGCAATAACTTACGATGTTGCCGTTCAAAGGGCAGAGGAAGCAGAAGGGGTATATCGCATGGTTAATCCTTACAAATACGAAGTATATCCCTACACCGGAGCCGATGAAGTGTTAAGAGATCCGTGCTATGTGTTGGTCAACGCAGCTGATCCGGATAAAGTAACCATTCCGGAAGCCGGTTTGGGGATTGACTGGGGATATGGCGAAATTTTCGTGAGAACTTTAACTTATGGTACTCGTACCGGGAAAACCATTACATTCCCTGCCAGATCGCTTGCTGTTGGAATGCGGGACTATCAAGACGGTGCAGTATTCTATGCCGAAGAATGTGTTTTGATAGTACCGTAATACAACGTACAATCTTTATTAAAATGAAACCCGCATGTAAAAGTTGCGCCAAAGCGCATGAAACAACGTTCGGCGGAACCAATAGATGCGGGTTCCATGGTTCCATAAAAAAAACAAATTAATCACATGAAATCTCTTCGTCTTGTTTTACTCGTTTTAGGATGCTTGCTGGCAAGCATAAGCAGCAACGCTCAAGGCCTGAAAGCATTCAAATTACCCAACGGCTTGAGTGTTTTCATCTGGGAAGATCCTACCGCTCCGGAAGTTTATGGAATAGTAGCCGTGAATGTCGGTTCCAAGGAAGATCCCGAACAATACACCGGTCTGGCGCATTATCTGGAGCACATGATGTTCAAAGGCACCGACAAAATCGGCGCTTTGGACTGGGAGAAAGAAAAAATTTCGTATGACAAAATTGTCGCCAAATACGATGAATATGCTGCGACAGCCGATCCGGAAAAACGGAAAGCGATTTCCAAAGAAATCAACCAATTGACAATCGAATCGGCAAAATACAACTTGCCAAATGATTTTTCCAACCTGTCGCAAGGCATGGGAGGAGAAAATCTCAATGCCGGTACAAATCTTGATTATACGATTTATTACAATTCGTTTCCTCCGGGAGAAATTTATAAATGGCTGGAATTAAATTCGGAACGATTGCTGAACCCGGTATTCCGCAGTTTTCAGCCCGAATTGGAAACGGTGTATGAAGAGTATAACCGGGGACAAGACCAACAAGGCCGGAGGGAGTACGAATTTATCATGAGCGCTGTCTTTTCCGGACATCCGTATGCCCGTCCGGTTATCGGTTTACCCGAACACCTGAAAAATCCGCAACTGAGCCAACTGATTAAATTTTATCACGATTGGTATGTAGCCGGAAATATGGCTTTGATTTTAACCGGAAATGTGAATACGAACCAAATTATACCCATCATCCGGGAAAAATTCGGACGAATCGAAAACCGTTCTACCCCGGAACGAAAACAATATCCCGAAATTCCACTTAAAGGCCGGAAAGAAGTCAGTGCCAAAGTGGCGCGTTACCCGCAAGTTCTGTTGGCTTTTCCGGGAATCACCGCTGCCAGTGACGATGACATCGCATTGGATATCTGCACCTCCATCCTCTCCAACTCCAGTCAAACCGGATTAATTGACAAATTAGTCCTCGACGGCGATTTGCTGGGCGGTAGCGCCAATTCACAGACATTGCATGAAAGTGGACGCATCTTTGTTTCCGCCATACCGTATTACGACGTCAATCAGAGGCGTTTCGAATCGTTGAAATCAACGGAAAAAGCACTTTTCAATGAAATAAAAAAATTGCAGGAAGGCAAGTTTGAAGATTGGTTGGTTCAAGCCATCAAAAGCGATATGATCCGCAGCTACGACCTTCAAATGGAATCGCCCGCAAATGTAGCCGATCGGATAGCCAATTTTTTCCTTGCCGGAAAGAGTATGGAAGAACTGTTGAATTACAAAGAAATAGTCGCTTCGGTTACCACCGATCAAATCAAGAAAATCGCAAAAAAATATTTTGGATCCGATTATTATGCACTTCATATTGAAGAAGGAAAACCGGCTAAAGGCGTCGAATTGGAAAAACCCAAGTATGACCCCATACTACCGGTTCGCGGCACAGAGACGGAATATACGAAAATATTCCGTAATCTGCCGTTCAAATACGCTACCGATGCATTTGCCAAAATGGATGAAGTGGCCGTCCGGCCCATCAACGACCGTTCCAAATTATTCTACACCCCAAATACTGAAAATGAAATTTTTACGCTGACATTGAAATTCGGTATCGGAACGGAAAAAATGCCGAAATTAGCATTGGCGACCGATTTAATGAATAATGCAGGCATCATGGGACAGCTGAAAGCGCAGGAAGTAAAACAGGAATTTAGCAATTTGGGTGCATCCTGCGATTATTCTGTCAACAAAAGCTATCTTTTAGTCACCTTGCATGGCTTTGAATCCAATCTGGAGGCTTCCTGTAACTTATTAACCCGCCAGATCTTATTGCCGCAATTAGATGAAAAACAAATGAACAGCATGAAAGGCGCTTATTTTCAGCAGCGGAAAATTGAAAAAACGGCTAACGAATATTTAAGCAATGCTATTAGCGAATACATGCTGTACAAAGATAAATCTTCTTATATCGACCGTTTGTCATTGACGGAAATCAATGACCTCACCATAAGCAATCTTACCGGTGAATTTCAACGGGCAACCGATTACGAAGCGGAAATTCATTATGTAGGTTCTTTGCCTTTGGAACAAGTGTACGATATCCTGAGCAAAAACCTGCCGCTTAAACAAGGAGAAAAAGCTTCGACCTCTCCGGAAATCAAAGACCGGGTATCTTATACGGAAAATACCGTCTTTTTCCTGCCTAACAGCGAGGCAAAGCAAAGCTCCATCTTTTTTTATATCGAAGGGGATGAATACAAAAAGGAAAAAGATCCATACACAGATGCTTTCAACGAATATTTCAACGGTGGTTTCAGTGGTTTGGTCTTGCAGGAAATCCGCGAATATCGTTCGATGGCTTACACTTCGGGGGGATATGTTTCAACTCCTGTCGTGGAAAATAAAAAAGCCTGTTTCCTCGGTTCTTTGGGAACCCAAGCCGACAAAACACTGGACGCCATCGCCGTTTACATGGATTTATTAACGAATATGCCGCAGTACGCCGACCGGATGTCCAATATCAAAAACTTCCTGAAAGAAACGGCAACGGTTGAAAAACCGCATTTCCGCAACGCCAGTCAGACTTATCAAAACTGGAAACGGAGGGGCTATTCCAAATCGCCTGCCGAAACCAATATGCCGGCGCTGGACAACTTGACGTTCGATGATATCGTTAAATTTTATAACGAAAACATCAAAGGTCGCCCGATTACCATCGGTATTGTCGGAAATCCGAAAATGATCGACGAGAAAGTATTGGAAAAATACGGCAAAGTGATTAAATTGTCCACATCCAAAGTTTTCAACGAAAAGTAATTTTTCCGAAATAATATTGTAACTTTGTTCCCTGTTTTATTTTTTCCGAATGGAAAATACAGCCATCCAAATCAAAAATCTGTCGATAGGTTATCGCGATAAACAGGGAGCAAAGTGCATAGCCGCCGGTCTCAATGCCGCCATTCACAGCGGCGAACTGACTTGCTTGCTCGGCGCAAACGGCGTAGGTAAATCGACTCTGCTGCGAACACTCTCCGGCTTCCAACCGAAATTGTCCGGCGAAATTTCTATTTTCGGAAAACCGCTCGAATCTTATTCCGGAAAAGAATTGTCGCAAACCATCGGCATCGTCCTGACCGAAAAGGTGGATGTCCGCGATATGACCGTCCGCGATTTGATTAGCTTGGGACGGAATCCCTATACCGGTTTTTGGGGTAAACTGAGTGATGAGGATGAAACCATTATCAGTGAATCCGTTGCCTGTCTGAAAATTGAAGAATTGTCCGGCCGTTCCGTTCATACTTTGAGCGACGGGGAACGGCAAAAAATGATGATTGCCAAGACGCTGGCTCAGGAAACGCCTGTCATTTATCTGGATGAACCGACAGCTTTCTTAGACTTTCCGAGTAAAGTGGAAATCATGCGTTTCCTGCATTTTTTGGCCATTCATTCAAGGAAAACGATTTTCCTTTCAACTCACGACTTGGAATTGGCTTTACAGATTGCCGACAAACTGTGGTTGATGGACAAACGAAAAGGTCTTACGGTGGGAACTCCCGATGAATTGAGGCAAAATGGAACTTTGGAGAATTTTTTCCGGTGCGAGGGAGCGTATTTCGACCGGGAAGTTGGACTTTTCCGGATTTTGCGGGAAATAGAAACGGTATGATTCATTATTTTAATCCGGGACATGAAACGGCTGTGCTGAATGCTTCGAAGTATTACCGGCCGCCGCGAATGGTCGTCAAGATGCAGGAAGATTTGGCCTTGCTGCCGGTGTGGTACGCTTCGCCCGGAGATTCCGTTTTAGCCGGGTGCACGGAACACGGTGCACGGTTAACGGATGCTCTCCATCGTGTACCGTGTACCGTGTACCCTGCACCCGTTGAGCCTTGGGGCCTTTCCCCCCAAAGCATTCATTATTTAGAAACGCTTAATGAGCAATATGGATGGCAGTTGCAGATTCCCGAATGGAAAGACGAATATCGTTTTCTGGGTAGCCGTTTCGCAGCGCAAAAAGCGCTTGAATCTCTGATAGAAGCGATTCCCGAAATTGACAAAATCATTCTTCCACAGTTTTATTCTACGATAGAAGACATAGAAAAAGTCCTCTCCATACACTGTACACCGTGCACCTTTCGCCCTTCACCTTTCGCCTCGTACCTCATAAAATCCCCTTACTCCTCCTCCGGCCGCGGCCTCCTTTGGCTTCCTCCGGGAAAATTAGCGCAATCGGAAAGGCAGATTATCAGCGGTATGTTGAAAAAACAATCCCGGGTTTCACTCGAAAAAGCGCTTGACAAGCGTTTGGATTTTTCCATGCACTTTGAAATTACACAGGACAAAGAAACGCATTTTATCGGTTATTCGGTTTTTCAAACCAATGCCAAAGGCGCTTACGAAAGTAGTTTACTGGCAAATCAAGAAATATTGGAAAAACAAATCACGGATTTGATAGATAAAGATTCATTGCAAAAAGTGCAGGAAAATCTTATCGGAATCTTGCAGGAAATGTACAGTCCTTACTATACAGGAAACCTTGGCGTCGATATGTTGGCGTATTTTTCCGAAAACCGCTTCCGGTTGCATCCTTGCGTTGAAATCAACATGCGGAAAAGTATGGGTTATCTGGCGATTCGTTTGTTTGAAAATCATATTTGCCCGGCTTCGCAGGGACAGTTTTTTGTGGAATATCACAAATCCGCTCAAACATTAAACGAGAAACATCTTTCTTTGCAAAAACAATATCCACTGCAAATCGAAAACAACCGGATTTGCAGCGGATATTTAAGTCTTTGTCCTGTAATGGAAACGACTAATTATTTGGCGTATATTCTGTTACCCGCATTTTGAATTTCCGCAGGAAGTACAAGTCAAACAACCTTCCTGGTAAACCAGCGATTCCTGATTGCAATTCGGACATTTTTGCCCTTTCACTTGTGCGCCATCCTGTATGTATTTCTTCAAAGCCCGTTCCACGCCGTTTTTCCAGGTGTTGATGGACTCGTTGTTCAACTCCAGACCTTCTACCAGTTTAATTACCTGGTCAACCGGCATCGAATAACGCAGTACGCCGGAAATCAATTTAGCGTAATTCCAATATTCGGGATTAAACTTGTCGGAGAGGCCTTCGATGGTTGTTTTGTAGCCGCGTTTGTTCGTATATTGAAAATCGTAACGTTTATTGCTGTGTTCGTCAACATTTTTGATAATCGTTCCCTTTGTGATGTTTTTCGGAAGGAAAATCCCCTCGTCTTCATCGTTGATACCGGTAAAGATTTCGTAAGGACGACCATTTAAGAGGCCTACAAAAGCAATCCATTTATCCTTGTTATTCTGGAATTTAACGATCTCCGCTTCCAATTCGCGGGGACGTTTCGCGACAATAACCGGCGGTTCATAACAATCTTTGTCCTTTTTCTTTTCGTTGGAAGCGGCTATCAATACGCCGCTTCTCGAACCGTCGCGGTAAACCGTGCAACCTTTACAGCCTGATTTCCAGGCTTCAATGTATAACTGATTGACCAATTCTTCGTCCACTTCATTCGGCAGATTAATGGTTACGCTGATGGAATGATCCACCCATTTCTGGACACGTCCCTGCATCCGGACTTTCTGCAACCAGTCCACATCGTTGGAAGTAGCTTTGTAATAAGGTGATTTTTCAATCAGGACATCCACTTCTTCCGAAGTATATTTTTTGGCTGTCGGATATTTGTTCGCTTCCATCCAATTCACGAATTTGTGATGGAAAACGATGTATTCTTCCCACGAATCTCCTATTTCATCCACAAAATCCACTTTGACGGCCGAATCATTGGGATTTACTTTCCTCCGTCTTTTGTAAACCGGAAGGAAAACCGGTTCGATGCCCGAAGTCGTTTGCGTCATCAGGGAAGTTGTCCCCGTAGGAGCAATGGTCAGGCAGGCAATATTCCGGCGACCGAATTTTCTCATTTCTTCAACCAACTGCGGATCAGCTTCCCGCAGGCGCTTCATGAACGGATTTTGATCTTCCCGCTTGGCGTCGAAGTTTTCAAAAGCGCCGCGTTCCTTGGCCATAATCACCGAAGAACGGTAGGCTGCCAAAGCCAGCATTTTTTGTATTTCTTCGGCGAAATCGGTCGCTTTTTCCGTACCGTAACGAAAACCTAAAGCGGCCAGCATATCTCCTTCGGCTGTGATGCCGACGCCCGTGCGCCGTCCCAAAAGCGTTTTGCGGCGAATCTTTTGCCACAGCAACCGTTCGGCATGTTTCACTTCTTCTATTTCCGGATCGCTGTTGATTTTGCTGAGAATCGTATCGATTTTTTCGACTTCCAGGTCAATAATGTCGTCCATAATTCGTTGTGCGTAAATCACATGCTTTTTGAATAAGTCGAAATCGAACGCTGCATCCGGTTTGAAAGGATTCGTCACGTATGAATACAGGTTAATGGCCAAAAGCCGGCAACTGTCATACGGACACAAGGGAATTTCCCCGCAAGGATTGGTGGAAACGGTGCGGAATCCCAAATCGGCGTAACAATCCGGCAAAGATTCTTTCAAAATCGTGTCCCAGAACAAAACGCCCGGTTCGGCAGATTTCCATGCATTGTGGATAATCTTTTCCCAAAGCGCTTTGGCATTGATTTCCTTTTCATAATCGGTATTGTCGGAATCAACAGGATATTTTTGCACAAATGGCTTGTTGTTTATCACGGCATCCATGAAATCGTCGGTAATCTTTACGGAAACATTGGCGCCGGTAACTTTTCCTTCCGTCATTTTTGCATCGATAAAAGATTCTGCATCAGGATGTTTAATGGAAACGCTCAACATCAGGGCGCCCCGGCGTCCATCCTGTGCTACTTCGCGCGTTGAGTTGGAATACCGTTCCATGAAAGGCACCAAACCGGTAGAAGTCAACGCTGAGTTTTTCACCTGCGAACCTTTGGGGCGAATGTGCGACAAGTCGTGTCCGACGCCGCCGCGGCGTTTCATCAATTGCACCTGTTCTTCGTCCACCCGGATAATTGCTCCGTAAGAATCGGCCGAACCGTCCAGCCCGATAACAAAACAGTTGGATAGCGACGCAATCTGAAAGTTATTCCCGATTCCGGTCATCGGACTTCCTTGGGGAACAATGTATTTGAAATGGTCGAAAAGATTGAACAACTCTGTTTCAGAGAGTGGATTCGGATAGTTTTTTTCGATACGGGCGACTTCTCCCGCCAACCGGCGATGCATGTCTTCAGGTGTTTTTTCATAAATATTCCCGAAAGCGTCTTTCAAGGCATATTTATTTACAAATACTTTGGCTGCTAATTCGTCTCCGTAGAAATAATCAAGCGAAGCTTTGTAGGCTTCATCAAAAGAATAAAAATTACTTTCCATAAATTTGTGCATTTATAACGTAAGTACTGATGATGAAAATTATCATTTTCTTATCTCAGTTTAGACTTCAAAAATAAAAATAATTTTTCTTTTTTCGTCAATTTTTTATGAAAAGTTTTCAACTTTTTTTGCTAAATAGTTGGTAAATAGTTAAATAAAATTTTTGGCAGGCTAAATAGTTTTCCGAAATGGAAATTTTTCATATCACATATAACGAACTGATAGATTCGTTATTACAAACACGGTTGATGGCTGTTGCAAACATATCGGCAATCGACACGATTTTCACTTTCTGACTTTTTTTAGAATAAGGAATGCTGTCGGTAAAAATAATTTCGGAAAGCGTCGATTGGTCGATTCGCATGGAAGCCGGATCAGACATGACGGCATGTGATGCAATCGCACGCACGGATTTGGCGCCTCCTTCCATCATCAATTCGGCAGCTTTAGTGATAGTCCCTGCCGTATCTACAATGTCATCTACCAAAATAACATCCATATCTTTTACATCACCGATAATTTTCATTTCGGAGATTTCATTGGCTTTTTTGCGTAATTTGTAACAGATCACCATCGGGACATTCAGGTGTTTGGCATACGTATTGGCTCTTTTGGTTCCTCCAACGTCGGGTGTGGCAATCACTAAATTCTCCAAGTTCAAACTTTTGATTTCATCAAGGAAAACAGTGGATGCGTAGAGGTGATCGACCGGTACGTCAAAAAATCCTTGAATTTGATCTGCGTGTAAATCCATAGTTATCAGTCGATTAATTCCTGCTGCTCTCAATAAATCGGCTACTAATTTCGCCCCGATAGCTACGCGGGGATTGTCTTTCCGGTCTTGCCGCGCCCATCCGAAATAAGGAATTACCGCGATGATGGATTTGGCCGAAGCGCGTTTGGCAGCGTCAATCATCAACAAAAGTTCCATTAAATTGTCGGAATTGGGGAATGTCGATTGAATCAGAAAAACATTCGAACCCCGGATGGATTCTTCGTAAGCGACGGAAAATTCTCCGTCTGCGAAATACTGAATCTTCATTTTTCCAAGCGGACATTGCAGACTGTTGCAGATTTTTTCAGCTAAATAGCGGGAATTTGAACCCGAAAAGACTTTGTACGAAACCATATGAAATTTAGATATTATTTTTTGAGTCCTATTTCGTTCAAGTACATATCACGAAGTGGAATACTTAGTACAAAACAGATGTCGTTTAAATCGATGTTGTATTTTTCTCCATTCTCCACATCAATAGACGGCGCATTGTAAACAAAATCTTTAAGTTTATTAAATGCCGGTGTTGAAACAAGCAACAGGCAAGCGGCATTTGCTGCTTGCTCTATGTCCAATTCGGCCAACGGCTTGCTTTCGGTTATGAATTTAAACAAATTTTCTTTGTTGTCTTTCAAAAATTTGTTTCCGTCTATATCGTTGAACATTTTAATACCTAATTCGTTAAGCGCTCTTGGACTTGCTTTAATTGAAAATATATTGGCAGAACTTGGATATTTTTGTATCAATAGGGATTTAATTGTTAATATATCTTCGCCATGTACAGAACACGGTAATTGGGATGTTTTTTTTTCAACTTCTTCAAATCTATGAGCGTTTATACCCGATTTGAATGCTTGTTTTATAATAAACCAAACACCGCCTAATATGACTGCAATCGCGCCGATCAATGCACAAAAAATTTCTATTTTATCCATCATTAAAAATTAAAATTTTAGAATACAGTTTTATTTGTGTGCTACAAAGGTACGTGAAATTTTTTTCATAATGTATAAGTAAATGAAAATTTTCATGGATTGCTTCGGGCTTCGTCCTCGCAATGGTGAAGCAAACCGGAAAACATTACAACGCAAGCGCCCGTTTTCATTAAATGAACAGAATACCGCGAATCCCCTTCAATCTTAGCCGGCATTTCTTTCCCCGACAAAAGCTCTTTTGCCGAAACGATTTTAGTCTCGTCGATTCCAAAATAATCAAAAACGGCAGCCGGTAGAAAAACCTCAACGTCCACCTCCGATTCGTCAAAATTAGCGATAATCAGCAACAACTCGTTTCCGGCGTGCCGCATAAAGGCGTATTGTTTGTCGGGATTGAAAAAATGGCTGTGCGGATTTGCGTACATCAAATCGAAGAATTTTCCTTCACGAATGGCTTCGGAAGAATTGCATAAAGTCAACAGTTGAATGTAGAAATCGCGCAAAGCTTTCTGTTCGTCCGTCAAGAGGGCGGTGTTGATTTTTCCATTGTTGTACCAGTTACGTAAAGATTCGACGCTCCAATAATCAAAAATCGTAGTGCGCCCGTCCAAGCCGCTGAAACCTTCCGCTTCCATACCTTTCTCGCCCAATTCCTGGCCGGAGTAAATCATCACCGGGTTTTTGTGCATCGCGGCCAAGACGACCAAAGCCGGAAGCGCTTTCTGCGGATCGCCGGCGAAAAATGTCGAAGCAATCCGTTGTTCGTCATGGTTTTCAAGAAAATACAACATCCGGTCCTGAATATCCCCGACAGATTGCCAACACCCGGTAATCGCCAGGGCAGGCTGTTTGCCACACACGATGTTGCGCAAAGTATCATACAATCCCACTTTATCATAGAGATAATCGAATTTTCCATTCCATAAATAATGATGGTATTGACCGGGATTGTAAATTTCGGCGATGAATTGAACGGCCGGATATGCTTGTTTGACCAAAGGAATCGCCCAACCCCAAAATTCCACGGGAACCATTTCCGCCATGTCGCAACGGAATCCGTCGATGTTTTTGGATGCCCAAAACAGCAGGATATCACGCATTTTGTACCAAGTATCGGGAATCAGGTCGAAGTGAGTTTGGTGATTGTTCATGTAATCTATCCCGTAATTCAGTTTAACCGTTTCATACCAGTCGTTTTTATCAGGATGCGCGGAAAAACAATCGTTTCCGGTGACTTTTGCCGGAAATTCGTGATAGGCTTTTCCTCCGGCTTCCAAATCAAAAGAAGGTGCAAAAACCTGTCCGGGGATATAATAGAAATTATTGCCCGGGGAAAAAGTTGTTTGGATGTCGTCGTTTGCACCCAAATCAACTGTTTTACCGGGCTTGGCGTCCGAGTAATACTGGCGTGCCACATGATTGGGGACGAAATCAATAATTACCTTTAAATCAGCTTGATGCGTTCTTTCAACCAAAGTTTCAAATTCCGGCATGCGGTTGGGAATGCTGTCTGCCAAATCAGGATCAATATCGTAATAGTCGCGGATAGCATAAGGCGAACCGGCTTTGCCTTTCACGATTGCCGGATGATTTTTCCGGATGCCGTATTCGGGATAGCCGGTTTGAGTGGCATGTTCCAACAAACCGGTGTACCAGATATGGGTGAATCCCATTTTGCGGATTTCTTTCAAAACCTTGGGTGTAAAGGCCGACATTTTTCCTGTGCCGTTTTCTTCCAGTGTTCCATGGGGAATATTGGCTGTTTTCTTGTTTCCGAACAGTTTCGGAAGTATTTGATAAATTATAATTTTGCTCATATTAATACAGTATGTTTATTTAAGTTTGCCCCCCTGCCCCCTAAAGGGGGAGTTAACGCAGTAAATTTGTTTATTGTACTGCGGCAAAGCCCCCTTCAGGGAGTTGGGGGTAGAAATGCCATCAACGCCTTTTGACAATGCCCATAACCTATTTTAAAAGTCTTTTCGGAATTAATCAAGTCGAAAGTCTTAAAATAGGCCAAATCTGTTATTTCCACAAGAACGTCGCATAAAGTCCTGTCCAATAAAGTATTTGTCCGCGACATATAATGATAGGAACGTTCGGCAATCTGCATGATCGTTTTGTTGTACTTTTTGGGAACGAGCGGACTCACGTTGATTCCTATTATATTATCGCATAAACTGCGAATGGTGGATACCGGAAAATTTTTGAAAATTCCTCCATCCACATAATTGACGCCGTCGATAACCACCGGATTGAATACAATGGGAATGCTGCATGATGCGACTACGGCGTCAATAATTGGCCCTTTATCGAAGACTGCGCTTTTTCCTTCGTCCAGATTGGTCGCAACGACTTTTACCGGAATCGGCAAGTCTTCAAAATTTTTGACATGCAAATATTTTTTCAGAAAACGTTTGAACCCGGCAGTGCCGAAAATAGCGGCCACCGGCATCTGGATGTTGACAAATTCCCGGAAATCCTTTCCGACAAACAGTTTGATAATTTCTTCGGGTGCATATCCGTCGGCATATAATACGCCGGCCAAAGCGCCCGCACTTGTACCGGAAATAATTTCGGGTTTCAAGCCGAAGTCTTCAATGGCTTTCAGGGCGCCGGGATGCGCAAAACCTCTGGCTCCTCCTCCGCTCAGCGCCAAGCCTAATTTGTATTTCTTTTTTTCTGATAAGTCTGTCATAATCTAACTATATATATGCATTGTTTAACTTTCAATCTTCAAATCCTCCTAAAAATCGTCTGCCTTTTTCGGTCGTGATATAACGTTGGCGCGGGGAATTGGGTTTGTCCTTAATGGTATATTCTAATAATTCTTCGTCACGCACGGGATTTAAGTATAATTCTCTTAACTTATTTCGAGTATTGAAATTAAGAATAAATTGAATATTATCTATAGTTTGGGCACTCAGACAGAAAAGTAAAATTTTAAATATTGTCATTGTTCTCTTATCAAACAACTCCACCCCTTTTTGAGACCAACTCCACCCCTTTTTAAAATCATCAATCTGCAACTTATTGTTAATTAGTAATCTAAGTTTTTTTAACTTACTCCCTTCTCCACCCCAACTTACCCCCTTTTTTAAAAATAGCTCATCTAAATCTTCTATTTCGGTATATTCGGGAGCGAGTTCCAACGATTCGATAGCAAAGATGGTTTCGTTATTCAAGCGGGATTTATCTAAACCGACTAATTCCATGAAAACCTCTGCTTTTTCTTTACCCAAAACCGCACTGACAAGCGGAATTTTGGTACGAAATAAATCGTCTTCTTTAAACACAGAACGAATAAAAGCACGTGCTTTGTCAAACAATTTTTCATCCAAATCCGTTTCATCCAAATAAGGATATATTTCGTTTTCAGTAAAATGGCTGCGTTTACGAAAATAGAGATCCGAAATACGAGCATTGTCTTCAATGCGAATGTCGCTATCGTTTTCGCGATCAAAGATAATACCTGCATGAGAGTGGATTTGTGAACTAACCGGAATTTTAATGCACAACACCGTATTTCCATTTTCAATCAATGGATAAATAGGAAAATTAACCGGTGGATTGATTACGTTCTTATTATTCAGGGTTGTAATAATATCTTTCTTCATCTGTTCAACGGCGTTTTTGTTGATACCTACAATATTGCCATCGTCGTCAGCACCCAAAACAATTGTTCCACCCTCCCGATTCAAAAACGAAACAACAGTATCGTAAAAGCTCGGAGGAACTTTTTCAACGGCTTGTTTGAACTCATTGTGTAAATCTTCACCGTGAGATAATATTTTGTTTAGTTCGTAGGATGTCATGTTTCTTTAATAGCCATATAATCTACATTTTAGTTATAATCCGTTCCCGTAAAAGCGGCGCAATCATTTTTTTCTTTTGCGTGTAAACCGACAATTCTTTCATCCTTTCGACTACTTGTTCGATGTCACCGTTGCGTTCGGCTTCCCGGATAGAGGCGTTAATTTCATCCATGCGGTTTTGCAAAAGAGCGTTTTTGTAATTGATTACTACATAAGGAACAAGGTCGAATAGTTTTTTTTCTTCCTTGGGAATTTGCTTGTAGCGCGAATGTATTTTGCTGACGATGTATTTGTCGGTCGAAAGATCAACCGCCAATTTGCTGATATTCGGATCGACATGGTTACTGAAATAATTCTCCGCATGGAAATCCGGATTTTTATATCGCGCAAAAGCTTCTTCCATAATCTGCTGATAGAGCGGATTGGAAAATTTCAAATCATCCTGTTTCAGTTCCTCCATGATGTATTCAATCACACAAAGAGGCAATTCTTTTTTCGTTTCGCTTTTCGGAACATTTTCGGTTTCTTCTTCTGTGATATTAGCCATATCAATTTCCCCGTACCGGATAATGTACCGGAGAATAGTGCTTTCGTAATCATCTAAAGAAGAATGTTTTATAAGCTGAAATCCGGAATAGTCTTCCAGTTCCGGCGGCATTTCCGCCTCACTTGGGATGTAAGGTATCTCCGTGCGGTCGCCTGCGGCTTCCTTAGTCGATAGGGTGGGAGCGTTGGGATTTGTCGTTTTTTTCTTTTGAAGAGAATTTTCCTGCCGTTTTTTCGCGATGGCGCGTACCAACGTTCCTTCATCAACGCCCGAAATCAGGCTACATTCTTTCACATATAACAAACGCACGATTTCTTCGGGGATAAGCGCAATGGTATCAACGATTTCCGTGATCATTTTTGCTTTTTTGACGGGATCGTTTCCCGCTTCCTGAATCAACAGATTGGCTTTGAAACGCACGAAATCGACTTCATTTTCCTTGATAAATTCATTGAAAGCCGTCGCATTTTGTTTGCGGGCAAAAGAATCGGGGTCTTCTCCTTCGGGCAGCAGCACAATCTTGATGTTCAGTCCGGCTTCCAGCAACAAATCAATTCCGCGGATGGCTGCTTTGATGCCCGCCGAATCGCCGTCGTAAAGCACCGTCACATTGCTGGTAAGCCGGTGAATCATGCGGATTTGCCCCTGTGTCAGAGCGGTTCCAGAAGAAGCCGCCACATTTTCAATTCCTGCCTGGTGCATGGAAATCACATCGGTGTAACCTTCCACCAAAAAACACCGGTCTTGTTTGACTATGGCCTGCCGCGCGAAGTAAATCCCGTACAATT
>BNTV01000036.1 GCA_025996865.1 Bacteroidia bacterium | reverse complement strand
CCTACTTTTACGGAATAAGTTTGATAACCAAGAGAATTGAAAACTAATACATCCGTCGATTTTACATTAACGAAGGTATAGGAACCGTCAACATCGGTAGTTACACCCCGGGTAGAACCCTGGATTGTAATGCTCACACCCGGTAATCCTTCATTATTTTCATCCGTTACGATTCCGGTAACGGTAAAATCATTTTGCCCCATTAACGAAAATGAGCAGACACAGAAACTTCCTATTAATAAGAATTTCATTAACAGGTTCGCGTTAATAAAAACAAAAGTTCGCATTAACATTTTTTTACTTGAAAAGAAAGGTACGTCTTTCTTTTTGTGTTTTACTGAGGATTCTTTCATATACCAAATAATTTAATGTGGTTTATTATCCGAATACAAAATTAGCGGCATTCATTTAATGAATGCGTTAATACCGAGATTAATATTTCGATTAATGAGGATTAATTTTTAGGGAAATTTAAAATTCCGGTTACGTTGTTATTAAATCAATGCAATTCCATTTTCGGTAGTATAATATTTTTGGAGGCGGCTGTTGGGTTTGTCCGGTACAGTCATGGCTAACAGGGATTCTTCGATTAGCGGTTTTATATATTTTTTTAGAAATTTACTTTTGTCTTTCAGGTTGATTGCCAAAAGAATTTCATCGCTTGTCTTTGCTTTTACACAAATTTGAAGAGTTTTCACTTTTTCCTCCCAGTTTGACCTGTCGCTGACTTTGCGCCGACTTGTCGCTGACTTTGTGCCGACTTGTCGCCGACTTTGTCCAAAATTTGAATTATTTGATTGATTTTCAGTTGATTCGACTTGTTGCTGACTTTGTGCCGACTTGTCGCCGACTTTGTGCCGACTTGTCGCTGACTCTATGCCGTTCTCACTTTCATCAACATCACGATAGATTATTGAAAAGACAAATTTATCATTATTCTCTATTTCTATCCTGTAATCATCATAATAGAGCGGTGCGTACTTTTTGATATTCTTTTTGCCGGAACCCAGTTCTTCCACCCATTTCATTTCACGAAAGACTTTGGCAATAAGCGGATTTTTCGTGTGGCTTTCCCAATTATCAAGTGTAATATTCCCGAACTGCATGGGCTTTGTCCAGTTTTCGGTAATTACCCTGTCCGAAAAAATCAAAAATTTGGATGCAAAAGAATGAGAAAATTCCCTGTGAATAAGCAAGTTAGCCGTCACTTCCCTGAATATCAGGTTTCTAACATCTATCCGATTGATATTTTGTTCGTCCAAACGGAATTTATCGGGCAGATTACGATTTACGAAATTCATTAACCGGCTGTATGATTCAATGAGATTTTCACAAATCAAATCCCGGTCATCGTACCGTATATCCGGATCGGTTGGCAGCGGATTCAGATAACGTGCGTAAGTCATGTTGCGATAAATGGCATCCGTTCGATGAAAGGGACAATGCAACAATATGGAATTTTCTTTCCCGAACAAAAGAAGCGCAGCCAAAATAAATCCTTCCTGATTATTTAATGGATCTTTTCGCCAAAAAGAAGTGCGTAAAATGGTTTCATCGTCCATTTCCATCCAGTTGTGTTGCGGATTAAAAATTGCAATATGACTTCGCATCTTTTTAAAAGTTTCCCTGTCAAAATCATCCAATGTCAATGCAGGCAGCACTTCGCTTTCGGAAGATGTTTTCCTTTTGCGCAAATGAAGGTTATCCACCAGATAGAAACTTTGGGTAATATCATTATCCGCGTCTCCATTACGGTCAAATACCTGCCCTTTGTAACGATGCACTTGCGGACTTTCGGGAACATTGATATACAAAACAATTTTGCTTTCCACCTCTACCACTTCCGGAAACAAAAAGGCTACGGGAACAAAGAACTGTGGATTATTGAGCGTATTAATGATATTTTTTATCATGGCATCCATGCAATTCCGGTTGATCCCAAGAATTGCACCTTCATTGTTTGCGCCAATAAGTAATTCGCCGCCCTCTCTGTTCAAAAAAGCGCAGATACTTTCATATACGGTTGGGGACACCTTATCCGTGCAGGATTTAAATTCCAAGTTTGTCCCTTCTGTCTGTTTTGTCAACTCCAATATGTGTTCAGGTAATACCATGTGGTAACATTCTATAAAAATTGTATCCCACAAAGATACAATTTTTTCAATAAGTGAAATGGTTCCCGGTGTCAAAATTTAAGAAATAACCTCCTCAAAAGAATACTTAAATTTAGTCCCTAAAGAATGAGCGTATTTTTTTACAAAAGAAAGGTAAACCGATTGGGCAAGTCCGTTTTTTCTCATTTTCACCAGGGTGGAACATTTCAGTTTCAGGGCATCCTCGTTTAAGGTATCGTGAATTAAAATAGCATCTGCCAGATTGACACGTTCCTGCAAGGACAAGTCAATATCCTTTTGTGCGTTTATATCTAAGAACAGGTCTATCAAGTCATTCGCAAAATCGGCTTTGAAAGCGTCCGACCATTCCAATTGAACATTGGGCAATAATTCTCCGACGGAAACGATGCTTATCAATTTCAGAATATCTTCTTTGGTTCTGTTTACTTTCTGTTTCAGCAGGCGTATCAAAGTCAGCGCTTCGTAATAATCGCAATAAACATCATTGCCGAACTCAATAAACCAATAGGAATTTTGGCTCTCAATATGTATAATACCAATTTGTTCGAAAATCTGGCGGAGTTTGCTCATCATGACACCCCGGTTGTTGCGTGCGCTCTTCTGATTTTTATCAAACCACAAGGTTTCTTTCAATTTGGTTGACGAGATTCCCTTGCTGTTTTCTTTCAAAGTGTTTAATAAAATAATCAGAAAGAGTTGTTTAAGTAATGGAGAAAATTCGGCGGTGATGTCCGTTCCGTTTTTATCATTTACCCTGAATCCGCCGAATAGAAAGATCGTCTGCCTTTTATCTTTTTTGTCAATCGATTTGATTGTTTCTTTTTCTTTCTCTGTTCCCCTATTTTCGGTTGGAGGAATATAGGTTCCCTTTTTCTTCCTGATAATTACGTATCCGCCGGCAAGGCAGATAATGGCTGCGATGCCGTAAATCATCAGGGAATTATCTTTTCCCGTATCTGGCATTTGATGTATTTCTGTTTCCGCCAGCGGTGGATACGACAACGAATAAATGGATATTGTAGCCATGGAATCCGTTCTTTCCGATGCGTAAGTAATAGCGGATAATTCATGGGTCTTTTTATTCAGGAATAAATCGGCGTAAGAAGATATGTCGCGGAAATCATACGGAATACTTGTCAGCATTTCATATTCAGGTTTTTCCAGGGAAAACTTACCGAGGGAAAGTGAGGTATGATATATTTGCTGAGGGAAACATAAGGCATAGAAACATTTATTCAACGTATCGATTATCATTGAGTTAGCTACTACAAAATGATTTTTCTGCGGTCCGAGTTCCCATATCTTTTTTGCTGTCATACTTCGAAGGTCTATCTCAAACAAATCGTAGTAGTTGTGCGGCGAAAACTCCTGTTGACCGGTTTCGCTTCCGTAACCGCCGAAAAGGAGTATCCGGTTTTCGTCCACCTTGCCCAAACCGCTCAAATAACGCGGCTGAATCTGATCGCCTGTGTATTGCATTTTTTCCCAGATTTGAGTTCTGAACGAATATTTGTTGATATAGTTTTTGTATTTGTGATGTCCGTATCCTCCAAACAAATAAAGAGAACTGTCATATTCGGATACAAGTTTATTATGATGCCAGAATTCGACTTCTTTTTCTTTTGTTGCCTTGTTTTTCCAGCTTTTTCCAGTTGCATCGTAAGCCGCGACATCCTTTCCGTTTTCCACATCAAAGCAATAGGAATAATAGTTTTTATCCAAAGGATTGTAAACGATTTGATTCGCAAAATCGCTATGCGGGATACCGGAAGATATTTTGTTTTTAATTAAAGTATGTGTTTGTGTATTATAGACATAAAAGTTTTTTATATCGGAAATTGCAATGCCGTTTTCATCGGGATTATAGGCGACTTGAGGATTTTTATAGGCATTGAAACTGATTCGTTTTTTCCATATAGCGTGGTCGTCCAGCAGCCATTTGGGATTTTCGGCTGTTGCCAAATGTTTTTCCATTTCGTCGTAAACGCCATCCGCAGTATGTTTGGAAAGTTTCCAATAGTACAGCGGTTCTCCTTTAATATTGTTAATGCGGATATCTTTGACGATAATTTTCGGGACATCACTGGTCTGCAATTGCGAATAATTGCACCTTCCGAAAATAATGTTTACTTTTTCGAAATCTTTGACATAAGCAATCGTCGATGAAAATTTCTTTTCACCGACGGAAATATCCACACGGTTATTTTTTATATCAAGCAAAATCGAAAAAGGGAAAAAGGAGGGATAAATTCCGTCGATTTCTTCCAAAGCGCAATCGGCCAATACTTTACCGGAAGAGTTGACTACGGTTAATTTATACAAAGTAAATAAAAAATCAATATGTTGGTCGTTTTGCCCAATTATCCGGAAAACATATCCGAAATTATACTCCGGTACAGACTGGTAACAAATATTGAAGGACAAAGCAAACCCATCGGGAAATGAAAATGCTTTTGAAGGGGAAAGATTAAAACTCGTCCGTTTTTCCTGCACAACTTCAAATGAACTGAACTCAAGGCCGTACCTTAAATCCTGGGCAACAAGGAAATGTAACGAGCAGAAGCAGAATATGCTCATGAGTATTGTATTTTTCAATGACTTTTTCAATGTTGCAAAAAATTTAAGAATAAAACAAAAACAATGCAAATGTACATATAATTTCGTTGTTTTTATAGAAAAATTGTATCTTTGTGAAAATTTTTCAAAAGCAACAGACATAAGTATGTACAAATCCCTTTCGTTTGCGGATAGCCATTTTATTTAATCACCATAATCTTCGTAACAATTCCCTGACTTCCATCGGAAGAAGCCGCAAAAACAAGATAAATGCCTGCTTTGACAATTTCACCGGAACGGTTGGTGCAATTCCATGTGTATAAACTGCCGGTGGATTGTCCTTGATTGATTAGATTGCCTGCCATATCGGTGATTTTCACCGTAGAATTTTGCATCAGTCCGGTAATAGATACCTGTGTGTCGGTGGCAGGTCGCACGGGATTGGGGAAGGCGTGAACGCCTGATGAATAATCCGGTTTGCCGGGCGTAACATGACTCATGTAAGAGCATAAACCTTTGTCCGTACCGATAAAAACTTCTCCCGTTTCGTCGTTGACGGCAATCGAATTGATTCGGTTCGACAGGATAGGACTGTTTGACGTGTTGAAATTTTCGACATGAATTTCACCGTTCGATTGCTCAATGAGAAAAACGCCTGAAGTCTCCGAGCCTAACCATTTGCGGTCTCCCCCGTCAATTGCAATTACGTTTATTTTTTCATTTTCAAGCAGATAGAATGGTTCGCCGTATTGATCTGTGGAAACAATCCGGTAGCATTGTCTGTTTTTAACTTGTTCCGGAGACGAAAACTGAATCACTCCGATGTCGGTTCCTACCCAAATGGTTCCGTTCGATTCTTCAGCCATGCACAAATAACCGATGGCGCCTATATTTCGATCCTGTTGATCGGAAAAACTGGTGGCAGAACCGACTTCTTGATTGTTTTCGTTCAAAACAATAATTCCTCCGGACTCTCCGGATTTTGCTCTCCAGATATTCAGCCATTTATAATTATTCCGGTCAATCAAAATCCGGTTCGGATAAGGATATTTTCCCAAGTCTTCTATATAATAATTTTCCCATTGTCCATTTGCCGAAAATTCTACCATTCCGTTCAGGACATCACCGTTGACCATATAAAGGTTATTATTCCGGTCGTAAACCAATCCGTCAATCCGGGAATAATTATCGGTATTGGGATTGGGAGATTGTATTTTTCCATTGGTATTCAGGTGATTATAGCGTTTTACGAATTGGTTGTCCACAAATTCGTACAAGCCTTCACCCCAACTTCCTACAAAATAGTGGTTCGCATTTTTCGGATCAACGACTACCGATATAAAATCTTTGCATTCGGGAATTCCGGCGTCTCGGGCGATTTTGTCTTCATCGAAATTTGTCCAATGTTCGTTTTCATAGACCATTAGCGTACCTTCGATATTCGAGCGGTTGGCGGCTCTTCCTCCTCCGGTTATCAACAATTTACCGGCGGAAAAAGTCATAAAAAAATTCAGATTCCGCTTCGGGCTATCAACCTTAATTCCTTCGACCGCAGTCTCATATCCGGCAGCGTTATCTTGTTTATCAACGGCAGCCAATCCTCCTCCTTCGGTTAATCCCACCCAATACCGATTGACGGAATTACGGCAATCTATGGATAAAACATCTAAAGATAACTGCTGCACTTGGTCAAAATCGGAATAAAAGGAAACTTTTTCGGGAGATACAATCGTCAAGCGGTCATTAAGAACGCTCATCTGTCGAACGGTTTGACCCAAAACTTCCAAGTAATGGGGTTGGCGCAAGTAATACGCATTATTCCATATTTCAATCACAAGCCGGTCCTTAAAAACAAGGATTTTTTCTACCCAAATTGCATCATTCGCGCTGATTATGAGATCCTCATAAGGCTTCCAGTTTTCTTTATTCAACAGGTTTGAAGAAAGCAAGGCTTTTTTAATTCCTTCATCTGTAGCTGCAAACAGATAATCGCCCCAAAGGCATACCGACCGTGTGACTACATCCAAACGATAGGTTTCTTTGATTTCTTTCCGGTCAATATCGACAACGACGATTCCGAAACCGGTTGAGATATAGGCATATTTCCCGATGATTTCCAGATTGTAAATGGTTTTATTTTGGATGTGTATATCGTCTTTGATAAAGGAAAGGTTATAAATCTCGTTTTCCCCCATGAAAATGTCGATATTGGCGTTATCATACACCAAAACCAAAGCATTGGCTTCGGGGCTGTAAGCCATGGATTGAATATCTATGTCGCTCAATCCGGTTTGGGTAGAATATAGCTTTACTTCTTTATCTTCCTTGTTATAAGAGAGTAACGAACCATCATAAACCGCAAAAACCCAATGAGGCGTTTCCGCGACGATGGTTGCATTCAGGTAAGCCCGGTAATATTTCCACTTGCCCGTTTCGGCGTGCATATTTACCTGAAATAAACTTATCAGCAAAAAAACAGAAATTCCTATTTTAATCAAGCCTGTTTTCATCTAAAAATGCTTTTAGTTTTTCTACCGCTTTTGCGCGATGACTGATTGTATTTTTTATGTCCGCTCCCATTTCCGCAAAGGTTTCCGTATATCCTTCGGGAACAAAAACCGGATCGTATCCGAAACCGGCGTTTCCTCGCGCTTCCTCGATGAGTTTTCCTTCGACAATGCCTTCGAAAAGATATTCTTTTCCTCCGAGAATCAAGGCGATAGCTGTACGAAAACGCGCCGAACGGTCGGATTGTTTTTCCAATTCCCGGAGTATCTTCCGCATATTGGCTTTCGAGTCTTTCGATTCGCCGGCATAGCGTGCCGAATAAACGCCCGGAGCATTGTTCAATGCTTTCACTTCCAAGCCGGTATCATCGGCAAAACAGTCGTAGCCATAATGCGTTTTGATATATTGCGCTTTCAGTAAGGCATTGCCTTCCAACGTTTCGGCCGTTTCGGGAATGTCTTCGGAACATCCGATTTCATCCAACGATACGATTGGGTACGATTGGCTCAGGATTGCCCTGATTTCTTCCAATTTATGTTTGTTGTTGGTTGCAAAAACTAATTTTTTATCCATCATACAATATTAACGGATTTTGGATTGAAAAATTATTTCATGGGTTGAAATCCTTCACCATAAATGCCGATTACGGAACTTTGGGAAATAAATGCATGTGGGTCAATATTTTTTACGATACGGAAAATGGCTACCGATTCGGTTTTTTTCACCATTGCGATGACTACTTTCACCGGTTTGTGGGAATACCATCCGGTGCCGTCCAAAACGGTGCAACCCCGATGTGCTTGTTTAATAATGGCATCGGCAATCTCAGCATATTTTTCGGAAAAAATGAAAAATTGCACCGATTGGCGTGCGCCGCTCATAACCATATCAACCGTATAGGACACGACTCCCATTACCACTAATCCGTAAACAATTTTTTCGATGCTTTGAAAAACAATATAGGAAGAAGAAATAATAATCACGTCGCAGATTAACAAGCCTTTACCAATGGAAATATTTCGATACTTGTTGATAATGAGCGCAATAATATCTGTTCCTCCGGTACTTCCCTTGAAATTGAAAACCAATCCGAGTCCCATTCCGCACAATACACCGCCCAGGATACAGCTCATAAACGGTTCGCCTTTGACAAGCGGCTCTTTGAAATAAGGTTGTAAAAGCGACAGGAGAGAGCCGATAATCAGTACGCTGAGAATGGTTCTGAAACTGAACTTGAATCCGAATATTTTAATGGAAAACAGCAATAAAATGCCGTTGATACAAAAATAGGTAATCCCAACCGGAATTTTAGAGCCGAAATAAACAATGGCTGCGATACCGGTCACGCCGCCGGTTGTGATTCCGTTGGGCAGGAGAAAACCTGTCCAGCCCAAGGAGTACAATATCAAGCCGAAGATGATAATACTCTGGTCTTGTATTTCCTGGATGATAAACGCTCGATTGATTTTTATTTTTTTATTTTTTTCCATATATTGTTTAATATAAATTGTCAAAATGCTTCCCTATATTTTCCTTCCGATTCATCCTCCAACATACTTAAATAACTTTTGTAACGCGATTCGCTGATGTAATGCGCTTCAACAGCTTTCAACACGGCGCATCCGGGTTCTTTGCGATGACTGCAATTGTTGAATTTGCAGTCGTGCGAAAATTGGAATATTTCCGGGAAATAATGAGAGATTTCAACGCCATCCATATCAAAAACGCCGAAACCTTTAATTCCAGGTGTGTCAATGATATAACCTCCTTCCGGCCACTCAATCATTTCGGAAAAGGTAGTCGTGTGCATACCCTTATTGTGATATGCCGATATTTCTTGTGTTTTTTGCCCGGCATCGGGAATCAAACGATTGATAATCGTTGATTTACCCACGCCGGAATGACCTGAAAACAACGTGATTTTATCTTTTAACAAATCCTGTATAAAAGAGAAGTCCTTGTCTTCCAACGCGGAAATTAAATAACAAGGGTAACCGATGGTTCGGTACAGATGAATCAAGGCGTCCGCATATTCCTTGTCTTCATTGGAATAACGGTCGGTTTTATTGAAAAAAATAACGGTCGGAATCCTGTAAGCCTCTGTTGTAGCAAGAAAACGGTCGATAAAAGTAGGTGTTGTCACCGGATAATTGGCGGTAGCAATCAAGAAAGCCTGGTCGATATTCGCTGCAATGACATGCGATTGTTTGGATAAATTGGAAGACCGGCGAACCAGATAGTTCTTCCGGTCTTCAATTTCGCAGATAAAAGCCGTAGCGCCGGGATTTTCTTCAACCAGAACAACATCTCCGACGGATATAGGATTCGTACTTTTAATATCCTTTAAGCGAAAATTACCTTTCAATTTTGCTTCAATCAAACGGTTATCTTCAGTTTTCAGCTGATACCAACTGCCTGTATTTTTAACAACGAGCGCTTTCATACAATTGAGAATTGAGAATTGAGAATTAAGAATTGGAGTCTTTTAATTTTCAATTCTCAATTCTCAACTCTCAACTTATACCGTCATTATTTCTTTTTCTTTGGCACTCAGTACTTCGTCGATTTTTTTGATGTACTTGTCATGTAATTTTTTAACGGCTTCTTCGGTTTCTTTTCCGTCGTCTTCGGAAGTTCCTTTTTTTGTGGCGGCTTTCCCGGCGTCGTTAGCGTCCCGGCGGGCATTCCGCACGCCTACTTTGGCGTTTTCGGCTTCAGCGCGTGATTGTTTAACCAATTGTTTACGCCGTTCTTCCGTCAAAGGCGGGATTCCCAAACGAATAATTTCACCGTTGTTTTCGGGCGTAATGCCTACATCCGAATCTTGAATCGCCTTTTCGATGGGCTTCATCATCGTCTTTTCCCAAGCCAGAATCGTAATTGTTTTGGCATCAGGAGTTGAGATGTTTGCCACGTTGGATAAAGGAACCATATTCCCGTAATATTCCACTTTAATTCCGTCCAGGATATGTACATTTGCTTTCCCGGCACGAATGCGGGACAATACTTCTTCCAGGTGATTCAGGGAATGAAGCATTTTTTCTTCCGCATGCTGTTCGATGTCTTTTATAACCATAGCTGTTAGGATTTTTTTGCAAATATAGGATTTTTTCAGGGAATAATAAAACAATGCGGGAAATATTACAGGGATTCAGGGAATAAATTTAATGATTATCCGCAATTACACCATCTATCCTGCTCGTCATTGCGAGGGTGAATTTACCCCATTCCGTCTGATATTAGGCAGGTAAGCCGTGCAGGGTATAACTCGTAATTTGTACTTCTTCCTCCTGCTTCTTCTTTTTGTAAAATTTCCTTATTTATCAAGTCTTGAATATCACGCAATGCGGTATCTCTTGATATTTTCGTTATTTTTGCCCATTTCACGGCGGTTAATTTTCCTTCAAAATCGTCCAACAACTTATTGAGCATCAAGTGTTGTCGTTCATTTAAGATTGTTTGACTGTGTTTGTGCCAAAAATCGGCCTTATACAACACTTTGGATAGCGTTGTATTGGTCGTATTCAAAGCATTTTTCAAACTACTTAAAAACCACAATAGCCAAGGTGTTATGTCCATATCGCCTTTTTGAGTATTTTCCAAAATATCATAATATAGCTTGCGTTCCACGCGGATTTGAGCCGACATACTGTAAAAACGCTGTGAACTGTTGTCCGAACGTGCGAGCAACATATCGGTTAATGCTCTTGCAATACGTCCATTCCCGTCTTCAAAAGGGTGAATGGAAACAAACCACAAATGGGCAACGGCAGATTTGATAACAGGCTCAATGGTTGTAACACGATTAAACCAATCTATAAATTGAGCCATCTCTTTTTCAACAAAATCCGAATCAGGCGCCTGGAAATGAACTTTTTCGTGCCCCATTGCTCCTGAAATTACTTGCATCGGTCCGGTGGTATCGCTTCGCCATCCGGCAACTTTTATCTTGTACATTCCACTTCGTCCTTCGGGAAATAATGCCGAATGCCAACTAAACAAGCGATCTTTGGTAAGTGGTTCTGCATATTTTTGTGTTGCATCAAGCATCATATCCACCACGCCGTCAACGTTTCTATCAGATTCTACCGCACCTGCGATTTCCAAACCAAGCCGCCGGGCAACAGACGAACGAACTTGCTCTTTGTCCAAATATACGCCCTCTATTTCTGTAGATTTGATAATATCTAAGGTCAACGTATCGAGCATGGCTTCCCTGCGCAGTTCAAAGCCAAGCGATTCCATTCTGCCCATTATTTTTCCTTGCAGATTTCTGACTTCTGCAAGCTGGTTTAACAGGGTTTCGTTATCCCAAGTGAAGAGTGGCCAATCTTTATGTTTATATATAAAATACATTCTCCTTAAAATTTACTGCAAAAATACCAATTATTTTCCGCATGGCAAATTTATTTTCATTATTTTATGCGAAGATATGTTCTTTAGCATAAGACACGGTCAATTATGCACCAAAGTTCCTATTTTCTCCCCGGACAATACTCTTTTCAAGTTTCCGACCGTATCCATATCAAAAACGATGATGGGGAGTTGGTTGTCTTTTGCCAAAGCGGTAGCGGTCAAATCCATGATTTTCAATCCTCTCCGGTAAACTTCATCGTAAGTGATTTCGTCGAATTTTACGGCGGTAGGGTCTTTTTCCGGGTCAGCCGTGTAGATGCCGTCCACGCGGGTGCCTTTCAGCATGACGTCCGTTTCCAGTTCGACGCCGCGCAGGGCAGAGGCTGTATCGGTGGTAAAAAACGGGTTGCCGGTGCCTCCCGAAACAATGGCGATTTCGCCTTTTTGCAAAGATTCAATGGCTTCTTCCTTGGAATAATAATGTCCGATAGGTTCCATGCGCGTCGCGGTGAAAACGCGGGCTTTGACGCCTTCCCGTTCAAGCGCCGAACTTAATGCCAAACTATTGATTACAGTGGCTAACATGCCCATTTGGTCGCCTTTTACCCGGTCAACGCCTTGGGCTGTGCCGGATAAACCTCTGAAAATATTTCCGCCGCCGATAACGATGGCGACTTGAATGCCCATTCCGGCGATTTCACTGATTTGGCGGGCGTAATCGTTCAGGCGGTTTTCGTCGATGCCGTATTGTTTGCTTCCCATCAGGGATTCGCCGCTGAGTTTGAGGAGGATTCGTTTGTATTGCAACATAATTTGTATTTGTGTTTAATGGATTTTTTGCAAAATTAATATAAAAATACAAACTATGAAAATGGCAGGTTATTGGGCTAAATCTTTTTTTGATGCGCTAACAGACTACAAACATAGGAACTCAAAAAATGATTTAGCCCAATAACCTGAGGTTTGTAACTCTGAAATTTTATTTATACCTTTGTAAAACAATAAAAAAACAGGAACGTTTTATGCAAGAAATATCTTTAAAAAATAATTCAAAAAAACACTCCAACTATTTGTTAATGTGGATTTTTATTTTACTCTCTCTCTCTCTCTCTACGCGCGTAAGATAACATATTTTCTTTCTAAAAAAAGAAATCCCTACTTTAATACTGAAGAAGACGCCTCAGTCTATGGGCATACCGGCTATATAAGCAGCCTCAGCCTCCGCATCCAAGATGCCATCCACCGTTCCATCCTTCCCCTCAAATAGTTATGATATGAGTCAATTACCAACCATGTCATTTGATGCAATCTATAAACGGCTTTACAGGAGAGCTTTCTTGTTTACGAAATCGTATGTCCACGATGAATTTGTAGCGGAAGATATAGCCTCCGAGGCGCTAATCAAATTGTGGGAACAGACAAAGGAGCAAGAGATAAGTTGTCCCGAAGCGTTCCTGTTAACTATCCTTAAAAACAAATCATTAGACTATTTGAAGCATGAAGCGATTAAAAAAGATTCGCTGAAAGAATTGGAAACTATCTATACGGAAGAATTGAATTTGCATATCTCCCTGTTGGAATCTTGCGTTCCGAAAGAAGTGTTTACGACTGAGATTCAAACTATCGTGCAGCAAACCATAGCTCATTTTCCAGAGCAGACAAGCCGGATTTTCGTGATGAGCCAATATGAAGACAAATCGAATAAAGAAATAGCCGAAGCTTTAGGTCTTTCGGTAAAGAGCATCGAATATCATATTACGAAAGTATTAAAAGCCCTGCGTTTCAGCCTGAAAGATTATCTCTCCTGATTTTAGGGATGTTGATGCGTGAATCGTCTATAATAATAAGAGCTAAAAAGAGCCACACAAAAAAATGGATGAAACCGGAAAATTGCAACATTTCCCGGCCACAAGTTCATTTTTAGAGATATTTCAATATCAATACAAACAAATCGAAAAATAAAATTATGAGATTAAAACAAATTAAACGAATATTGAGTATTATGAAGTTAACCTTCTTAATCTTATTCATTTTCGCAACAGGAGTATTCGCAACGGAAATCGACTCGCAGACGACGACCATTTCCATCACTGCCAAACAACAAAACGAGCGCAAAATCACCGGAACTGTAATTGATGCCAGAGGCGAAGCTGTTATTGGCGCCAGTGTTGTGGAAAAAGGAACAGCCAATGGCGTTATCACGGATATAGATGGGAAGTTCACCCTGAATATCCCCCAGAATGCAACGTTGGTCATTTCTTATATTGGTTATAATACACAAGAAGTAGCAGTAGGCAGCAGGAACGACCTCTCGATAAGCCTCGTAGAAAGTGCGTTTGGCTTGGATGAAGTGGTGGTAGTGGGTTACGGAACACAGAAAAAGCGCGACCTGACCGGAGCCGTATCTTCCATTAAAGTAGCCGACGAGCCGGTAGGAACCTTTAGCACCATTAGCCATGCTTTAGCCGGAAAAGCTGCCGGTTTACAAGTTACGCAGAATAGCGCACAGGTAGGCGGCGGATCAACCTTCCGCATTCGTGGCGCCACATCAACAGGAGCAGGTAACGACCCTTTGGTCATCATTGATGGATTTCCTGTTTCCAATACATCCAATTTAGGCTCCGGCAACCGGTATGATGCCGGATCAATGGATAATATATTGGAGAGTATAAATCCCAATGACATCGAATCCATAGAAGTATTGAAAGATGCCAGCTCTACAGCCATTTATGGTTCGCGCGCCGGTCATGGAGTCATCATTGTTACAACCAAAAGAGGGAAAGCGCAAAAAGTAAATATCACCTATTCAGGCAATGCTTCTTTGCAGGATATAAAAAACGGATACAAGATGATGGATGGGCCGGAATACATGAATAAACGGAATCAAGACATTTATGAGGGATATCTGAAGGAGAACGGATTGGATGTATATAAGGATTATATATCTCTAAATCCGGGTCATGTAGCACCGCCTTATGTGCCAAAATTTACCGACCAAGAGATTGCAAATGCAATAACTACGGATTGGGTGGATGAAGTGACCCGTACAGGATTCAAGCAATCGCACAATATCTCCTTTAACGGCGGTACAGAATCCACGAAGTACCTGGCATCCTTGAACTATTTCAACCAGAGGGGAGTAATAAAAAACAACGGCATGGAACGTTTCACAGCTAAAATTAATCTGGATCAACAGGTTTCCAAGTATGTGAAGGCCGGATTATCTTTTAATATCAATCGCAACCAATATGATAATGTAGCTTTGGGGCAGAATCAATGGGAAAATGCCGGCGTCATTACTGCAGCTATCAGCGCCCGTCCTTACTCTCCGATATATGATGAAAATGGTAAATATTACATAGATCCGGAAATCTCTTACCAGGCGAATCCTGTATCCTTGCTTGAAATTACTGATAAATCCACCAAAGATAGGATACTTGCCTCTGCCTATACGGAAGTAGAACCCATTAGCGGATTGGTCTTTAAAGCTACTTTCGGCGCTGACCGGCGTTATGCCAAACGTAAGAACTACTTACCAAAAACAATGTTGCATGGAGCCGCCGTTAATGGACAAGCGAATATTTACCAACGCGATGATATAGATTATCTGATGGAGTTGACGGCTACATATACAAAACAGACAGGTAGTCATAATTTTACGATTCTTGGGGGATATTCCTATCAACAATTTAACTGGGAAGGTTTCAATGCAGGTAATTCGGATTTTTTGATGGATGCATTCCTCTACAATAATCTGGGTGCAGGCGCCTTTGCCAAACCTACAGTGGGATCGACTGCTGGTAAAAGCGCTCTGGGATCCTATTTCGGGCGGTTGAATTATTCCTTCTTGGGCAAGTACTTGTTGACTGCGACGGTTCGTGCTGACGGAGCATCCAATTTCAACCCCGATTACCGCTGGGGTACTTTCCCATCTGCATCTCTCGGATGGCGCTTTAGCGATGAGGAGTTCATGAGTTCCTTATCCTCTGTGCTGTCGAATGGTAAAATAAGAGTTGGTTATGGGCAGACGGGTAATTCCAATGTCGGTAATCGTATATTAAATACGTATGCAGCCGGATATGGTTATGTATTTGGAGATTCCTATGGTATCGGTATTCGTGCGAACCAATTGGGTAATCCCATGCTAACATGGGAAACAACCGGCGAGTTGAATATCGGATTGGATTTGGGTTTCTTCAACAATCGTATTTCCACGTCTTTAGAATATTACGACCGGACTATATCCGATCTGTTAGTTACGAACAAGAGCCTGCTTTCGTATAATGAAATTACAACAATTGCCTCCAATATCGGAAAAACTCGGGGCAAAGGATTTGAATGGACTTTAAATACAGTTAATATCACCAATAAAGATTTATTCTGGTCAGCCGACTTGTCGTTTTCTATATACAGAGACAAATGGAAAGAACGAGATCCGAATTGGAAACCTGCCGTTTATGAATCGGCGACTGACCCAATCCGTTCTAATTTCAATTATCTGTCTGACGGTTTGTTGCAACCGGGAGAAAAAGCTCCTGACCATCAAAAGTCTTTATTACCCGGTCAGGTCAAATTGAAAGATTTAAGTGGCCCGGATGGAAAACCGGATGGTATATTGAATGACTACGATAGGGTATTTATCGGATCATCTGATCCTGATTTCCTTTTTGGGTTTAACAACACCTTGAAATATAAGAGCTTCGATTTCAATATCTATTTTTATGGCATTGTGAACGCATTAAAAGGTGCAAGCTATTATGAAACGAACCAATATACAACAAAGTTTATGGAAAACTGGCACCATGATTATCAGCAAACAGATTTTCCCAATTCTATTGTATCTGATTTCGGTAGCGGTGACTATTTCAACCATAAAATCTCTTACCTGAGATGTCGTAATATTACCCTCGGATACGTGATTCCTGTAGCTCGTAACATTGCCAATAGGGTGCGTGTATATGGAGATGTAAACAACCCGTTTATCCTTACCAACTGGACAGGGATTGATCCTGAAACAGAAAATCACCAATTTTCCTATCCTAATGTTACGTCATTTAGTTTAGGTATTGATATTACATTCTGAGTTATTCAAATCCTAAAAATTATAGAATCATGAGAAAAATAACAAAAATTCATATAACAGTTTTATTCGTGCTATTGGCTGTGTTTCAAAGTTGCAAGTTGGAATCTGAAATGTATGATGTAATCAATGCATCCATATTTCCTACAACTGCGACTGATGCAGCCGCCTTGGTGACGGGATGCACATACAATGTCTTGGTAAGTAATGGATATAGTGGCATATTTACTGTAGCAAGCGGCGGTATAATTACCTCCGCAGAGTATGCAAGCGACATAGCCGAATGTCAATGGCGGGACAGAGAACATGTTCTTTATGCCCGTTGGCAAACCGGGAATAGCTACATTGGAGATGGTTGGGGCTACACGAGATATATCAGTAGCATCGCGCTGAATATAGACCGCATCAGCCAAATCAGTATGGATGAAAATCTAAAAAACAAATATATTGCTGAATTACGATGCGGCAGAGCCTTCTTGTCATTCCTTTTGTACGATTATTATGGCCCGATACCCCTTCCTGATCTGGAAACGTTGAAAAATCCTTTACTGGAAACTATTCTGCCCAGGGCAACCGAGGAAGAGATGCAGGCATTTATTGAAACAGATCTGATAGAAGCGGCTAAGGTTCTTCCCTATAGTTACAAAAAAGGAGATTCAGACTACGGCCGTTTCACGAAAGGTTTATGCCAGATGCTTTTGATGAAGCTTTACATGTACACCAAACAATGGGATAAAGCGGAAGCTGCAGGCAGGGAAATTATGAAACCCGAATACGGATATTCCTTAGTACCAAGGTATATAGATATCTTTTCCCTGGCAAACGAAAAAAATGCGGAAACAATCTATTCTTCAATCAGTAAGCAAGGTTATGCCCAGCATAAATGGCATCCTCATTGCTTGCCGAGCGATTTTCCAACCGATCCGCCAAGTGTGGTTAAATGGGGTGGTAATAAACTTTCATGGGATTTCATTCATACATTTGAAGCCGGCGATCAACGTCTGGAAACTATCTCAACCGGATATGACGGAATTACAGGAATTACGCATACAGAGGAATTGGACAGGGCTAATAGCAGTAACCAACTTTATTACGGCGCTATTCCATTGAAATATGAAATTGATAAAGCGACTACCGGTGAAGACAATCAGATTGATTTGATCATCTACCGTTATGCTGATGCGATTACTTTATTATCTGAGGCAATTGTTCGCAAAGGGAATGTGGTCACTCAGGAAGCTGTCGATTTGCTGAATAGGGTTCGCACTCGTGCCGGACTTCAGGCATACACTCTAAGTTCATTTGCCGATACCCGAGATTTCTTGGATAAATTATTGTTGGAGCGCGCCCATGAATTGTATTATGAAGGCAGCCGCCGACAAGATTTGATTCGGGATGGTTCATGGGTGGAAACCATGAAAAACAAGGCAAGAAATATGGGTCAAACAACATTGGTAGATGAAAATCGTCAACGTTTCCCTCTTCCCCAGTCCGTTATTAATGAAGGGAAAGGGATTATCAAACAAAATCCCGGTTATTAAACAAATTATACTACTGGAACAGATTGCTGTTCCAGTAGTATTTAAAACCCCTTAAAAATATTACTATGACACGAAAAATTACATTGGTCACTTGTTTGTTTATCAGTTTATTCTGTGCTTCGATAACTGTAGCACAGGATGAGATTCGTATTTCCAGCCGGTTGGTTTCCGACTCGATGGATAAGGTGCAAAATTGGCAAATTCTCGTTATGGTTCGCCCACAGACGGAATTGAAAGCAACTGCTCCGATAATTCAGGTTCCGCAGCCGTTCAAAGTTGTTTCCATTCAGCCTGAACAAGCCGACCTTTCACCGGAACGGTTCACCCTGTTTTATGTAACGGTTTCCGGTCAAATGGTTTCGTCGCATAGCTCGCTTGATGTTTCGCTGCCGAACCGGCCGGAATCGAAAACTTCAATCAAACTGTTTTCCGAAAAGAACAAATTGTTTTCGCAGCCGGAGATTCAAAAAGAAGCCGACCGTCAAGCGCCACGCCCGCAAGGCAAACCATTGCCGCTCCGCCCGATGCAGGTTCGGGACGGCGTGCTGGAATATCTCGACGGCGGCGAAGTGGCGCTCTGGGGCGTCAATTATTATCCGCAAAGTTTCCTGGAATTTCAGTTATTCAAAGAACAAAATATTGACATCAAAACGGCAATCAATGCCGACCTTGATGACCTTGTCCGCGACACGGATGGACCGAACCGAATCAACGCCATTCGGATTCACGTTGTAGATACGGAAATCAGCGATGCCGAAGGCAATCTCATTCGGAATGAACATCTTGATATGCTTGATTATCTCGTGTCAAAATGTAATGAACGCGGAATTCATCTTTGGCTCACGCCGATTGCATGGTGGGGTGGGACGCAACCGAGAAGAGACGATGCCTTTTCACTGCAAACACCGATTCAAGCGCTGTTTTACAGTTCGGAAACATGGGCGTTTCAACAGCGGTATTTGAAACAATTTCTTGAACACGAAAATCCTTATACCAAACGGCGACTTGTTGATGAACCGTGTTTGAATCTGTTTGAAATTATCAACGAGCCGCTCTATTGGAGTTACGGTGAATTAACCAAGCTTTCCAAGACAAATGGTGGTGTTAATGTGAAGAAAGAAGATGAAAACACCGATGCCGATCCTAACGTTGCGTACAGGAAAAAGATTCGGAAGGAATGGAATACAACGCTACCGGGACCGGAATGGGAATCGGCTGAAGCCTGGGACTATTTTCAATATACGCAAATCCGGCACTACATTGAGACGATGTACCAAACGATTCGTGCTACCGGAGCAAAGCAGCCGATAGCATTCTCGGCGTGGCTGAATCACAATGTCAGCCATCATGCAATAGCCGACAGTCCTTGCGAAACGATTGCGATGAGTTTGTACCCCGGCGGTTTATCGCAAACGCCGCAAGCCGATGCCCGGAATTTGTTGACGTCAACATCGGATGCCGGCTGGTCTTCCGTGCTTGCCAAAAAAGCCCGACTTGTTTATGAATTTGATGCCAGTGACACCTACCGGCAAATTGACCTTTATCCGGCAATGGCCCGGTTTTTCCGTAACAAAGGCGCTCAGGTTGCATGCCAGTTTCAGTACGACAGCCGATTCCATGCGGCGCATAATCAAGCATGGCCAACCCATTATCTCAACGCCGTTCATGCGCCGGAACGCTTCGTCAGTTTTTTGATTGCCGGAGAAACATTCCGAACACTACCTCGTGGTACACAGTTGAATCCGGCAAATCCCGATGAACGGATTTTTCCACCGACAGCGGTAAGTTATTCAAAAAATGCTGCTCTGCTCTGCAAAGAGCAACTTTTTATGCAGGCAAGACCAACAGATTGGCATCCGATACCACTGCCGGAAAAGCCAACTCGAATCATTGCTGTCGGTTCGACACCGTATTTCGATTACGAAGGAACAGGCATAGTTGATGTCCGGATTAAAGGCGATACGGCGGAAGTTCGAGTGAATCCCGACGTAAAACGCTTACAGTTTGACGTGTTGCGCGGCACACCGGAAAAACCGCTCACTCAATTGGAACAGGGAAAACATCCTTTCCGTCTGAAATTACCGGGATGGGAAAAAACAGTGGAATTGGAAAGCGGGAAAACTTATCAGCTAAATAAAGAAAACGCTAAAGAACGATAAAACAAAGATGCAAATTAACAATAATAAATAATTAGTTATGAAGGCAAATTCAATTTTACACAAATTATTTATGTTTTCTCTGGCAGTAAGTTGTATGGCCAACGCAGTGTCGGCTCAGAAAATAATCTGTCGGTTTCATCCTGAAACGGGGGCTATCCGGCATCTTGCTATCGAGGGCGATACGCGCAATATGAACTGGATGCTGGAAACAGACGGTTCCCAATACCCATGGATTAAGGAAGAATATGGATGGGGCTTGGGCGGCTTTTCGATTGTATCCGGACAAGACACCCTAAAGCAGCAATGGAAAGATGCCGTTCGTGTTGAGCAAACTGCAGACAGGAGCAACAGTTTTTATACTGTCGGCGATATCCAGATTTTCGTCAGCCGTTACCATGAAAAAGAGGATTTAATAGAAGAATACCGGTTTTCCAATAAGGGAAAACAAGCAATCCGTCTGACGGACATAGGGATAAATACGCCGTTCAATGATAACTATCCGGATGCTGCCACCTGTAATCAGGCGAGAACCAATGCGCATATTTGGGACGGCGAAAATGCGGCTTATGTGAATGCAACCCACATGAGCGGTAAAGGTCCGCATCTGGGATTGGTACTGATCAAAGGCTCGGTAAAAAGTTATGAAATAAAGGAACGTGACATAAAAAAAGCGATGTCGAATTTTCGTGGTGTTATTGTACTCAATCCGGAAGATATAACGCTTAAACCGGGAGAGAACAACACGGTATCATGGCGTATCTTCAGCCATCAGGGACATGCTGATTTCTTTGCCAAAGCACTAAAGGCAGGGAGTATTATTGCTAAAAGCGAGAAGTATGTTTATCAGAAAGGTGAAACGGCTCAAATCGTATTTGAAAGCCGGAAGAGTTTGAAAAATCCGAGAGTGTCCGTTAATGGGAAAACGATACCTGTAACGAAAACAGGAAATCTTTATACGGTATCCGCACCAATAACCCAAACGGGAGATATCCGTTTTGAACTGGCATATAACGGTGGAGAAAAGACGCATGTATCCTGCCTTGGCATTTCAAGTGAAGATGAATTGTTGAAAAAACGGGTAGATTTCATATTAGCTAATCAACAACTCAAGGATGTGAATGATAAACGGTATGGAGCATACATGGTGTACGACAATGAAGAAAACAAGATATTCATGAATGACAAACCTTCAGTTAGTCCTGCTGACCGCGACGAAGGAGCAGAGCGCTTGGGAATGGGCTTATTCCTGACGTTGTACTATCAAAAAACAAAAGATGAAAAAGTGAAAGAGTCCTTATTGAAATATGCTTCATTTGTTCGTAATCACTTACAGGATAAGGATTACAATACATGGTCTACCGTTGATCATCAGACACGTAACAGAGCCTACAATTATCCTTGGGTGGCTGATTTTTATTTTCGGATGTTTCAGGTAACCGGCGACCGGCAATTTTTGTTGGATGGCTATGGTACATTTAAATCTATGTACAAGCAATTCGGGCATGCTTTTTATGCCAGTGGAGATATTTCATTGATAATATCTCTTTTACGTGAAAATCAGATGGAAGCCGAAGCAGCAAGTCTTTTGGCAGACTTTAAGGAAGCAGGAGATAGTTTTTTGAAAATCGGAGTAAATTACCCTCCGCATGAAGTGAATTATGAACACGGTATTGTATGTCCTGCCGTAGGAACTTTTTTGAGGCTGTATTTTGTAACCGGTGAAAAGAAATATTTGGATGGAGCCACCCTACAACTACCGCTATTGGAAGCCTTCAGTGGGTATCAGCCAAGCTATCATTTGAATGATATTGCTATCCGTCATTGGGATGGTTATTGGTTTGGCAAACGGGAAATATGGGGCGATGTTATGCCTCATCACTGGAGTGCAGGGACAGCCATTGACTATAAGTTGTATGCCCGCGCTACCGGAGATTCATCCTATCAGCAAAGGGCGGAAAATATAGTGTGTAATAACCTATGCAACTTTTTTGAAAACGGAAGAGCCTCTTGTGCCTATTTGTATCCCTATAAAGTGAATGGCGTAAAAGCTCAATTCTATGATCCGTATGCCAATGATCAGGATTGGGCGCTGGCAACTTACCTGCAGATAGTTAATGACTACTAAGAATATTTAGAAAAAATACAGCACTTGTCGTACACCCCACGCAATGACGGTATGCAATAATTTGAAACAACGTTCGACGTAGTCAAATACACCCGGATAAAAAAATTTTTCACAAAAAAACATATTTTTTCATCTCTTAACCGAAATTTTAATCATTTCATTAATCGCTTTTCATTAATATTGCCGAAATAATTTTTATATCATGAGAAAATATTTTTTATTACTTCTGTTTTTCTATCCGATTGCCGCCTTGAATGCGGCAGACGTTTTGTATTATAATCGCGTGTTTGCGCCTTCCGACGGCTATGTCAGCAAATTTGAACGCCCGCTCAGAAATGAGATTTGCCTCAACGGTTACTGGGATTTTCAGGCAATGGCTTTGCCTTCCGGTTACAAACAAGGCAGTGGCGTTGCTCCCGAACTTTCCAAACCGGCAGCCGGCGGTTGGGACAAGGTAAAGATAAAAATACCTTCCCCGTGGAACATCAATTCTTTTGCCAACAGAAACCTGGAAGGTCCCGACCACCGGAATTTCCCCTCTTATCCCACAGAATGGGAGAATGTAAAAATGGCCTGGATGAAAAAAAATGTTACCGTACCCGGCGATTGGAACGATAAACGGATCATTATCCGTTTCGAAGCCGTTGCGGGAAATAGTGAAGTGTATGTAAACGGTAAAAAAGCAGCGGAAAATTTCGACCTTTTCCTGCCCTTCGAGGCAGACATTACCGATTACGTAAAGCCCGGCGAACAGGCCGAAATCTTAGTCGGCGTGAGAAGCCAGTCGCTTTTCGAAGACAACTCGACCAAAGGACGCCGCATTGTTCCCGCCGGTTCAATGTGGGGATACCACGCCAACGGAATATGGCAGGATGTCTTTCTGTATGCCGTTCCGAAAGTCTATATCAGCAACATCTATGTCAAGCCCTCCGTTTCAAAATCGACGCTCGAACTGGATGTTACGATTGAAAATACGACCGGTCGCGAAGAAAAAACATTTTTAAGCGGAAATGTCTATGAATGGCTGAATAATGCCGGTACAGACATCCATTCCGCTCCCGAACCGAATTACGACCTGGCGAAGGCGGTTTCCTTGCAGATTGCCGCAGAATCGTTAAAACTTCAGTCGGGTACAACGGTTAAAACCCTGTCCGTTCCGGTTCCCAAAGACGCGCTGAAATACTGGACGCCGGAATATCCGAATCTGTACGGCCTGCTGCTTTCACTCGGAAACGCCAAAACGGTTTCGGACGTCAAATACGAACGTTTCGGATGGAGGGAATGGACATTCGACGGAGACAAACAACTGCTGAATGGCAAGGTGATACAATTGAAAGGCGATTCCTGGCATTTCATGGGCGTTCCGCAAATGACGCGCCGTTATGCATACGCCTGGTTTACGGCTTTGAAAGACGCCAACGCCAATGCTGTCCGTCCTCACGCCCAGATTTATCCGAGATTTTACTTGGATGTAGCCGACGAAATGGGAATCTGCGTACTTGCCGAAACGGCTAACTGGGCAAGCGACGGAGGCCCGAAAATGGATTCTCCCCTGTTTTGGGAAAATTCAAAAAACCATCTCAAACGAATGGTACTCCGCGACCGCAACCACCCTGCCGTTTTCGGATGGAGTATAAGCAATGAAAACAAACCGGTCATACTCAACGTATTCAATAAACCCGAATGGATGACATTCCAGAAACAGGCCTGGATCGACTGGCGGGATATTGTCCGCGCCAACGACCCGACACGTCCCTGGATTTCCAGCGACGGAGAGGAAGACGGAGAAGGCCTGCTGCCCACAACGGTTGGCCATTACGGCGGCGACAATTCGTTGAAACAATGGGCTGCCATCGGTAAACCCTGGGGCGTAGGAGAAACAAGTATGGCCTATTACGGCACTCCGGAGCAAGTTTCGGTATTCAACGGTGAACGCGCTTATGAATCCATGCTCGGAAGAATGGAAGGTTTGGCTTTCGAATGTTACAAACTGATTTCCCAACAACGGTTGAGCGGCGCTTCTTATGTATCCGTTTTCAATATAGCGTGGTATGCCCTCCAGCCGCTGCCTTTCGGAAAAAAAGACCTGAAAACGCCTCCCTCCCTCGACGACGGTATCCATTTCGGAAAATACATGGAAGGTGTACCCGGCATACAGCCCGAAAGAATGGGCGCTTACTGCTCGACATTCAATCCGGGATACGACCCGACTTTACCGCTTTACCGGACATGGCCTATGTTTGACGCCATCAAGGCGGCAAATGCAGGCGACCAACCCGCCTGGTCAATCTGGTCGGTGATGCCGGCCAAAATGCCGACCGCAAAGGTGCTTCCCGAAAGCGTTTACAAGGAACTGTTTTTTGTTGGAAAGGATGAAAGCCCATTGAAAAAAACATTTCAGATGCATGGTGTTACATTTGTTCCTGCTTTGAAAAAAACAGCCGAATCGCTGATTATCATCGACGGCAAATATACGCCCGACAGCAAGGAAATAGCCGCAGTCAAGGGTTTCATCTCAAAAGGAGCCGATGTTTGGATTTGGTCGCCTTCGCCCGAAACGCTCAATTCCTATCGCACTTTCCTTCCCGCAGCCTTTTCGCTGGAACCGCGCCCGGCTTCTTCTTTCATTCCCGCTAAAACTTCGTGGCTGAAAAATACCGTCAATTCCGACTTTTATTTCAGTGAAATCCAGAACAACGACGCATCGTTATACGGAATGAGCGGCCAATTGGTAAGCGAAGGCGAAATTCTGCTGAATGCCTGCGGCACCAACTGGCGGAGATGGAACAAACGCGCGGAAGAACTCAAAACCGCTTCCGTATTGCGGAGCGAAAATGAAGCGCATGGTCCCGATGCGGTTTTTGTCAAATATCCAACCAAATCTTCGGTCTTCTATATCAGCACCATAGACAATTTCACCTCCTCCGAAAAAGGATTCAATACCTTGGACAAAATCCTTTATGGAGCCGGGATTCCTACGGAAGGGAAAAAACTGTCGGAAGCGTTGATTGACGGTGAAGGTTATGTCGAAATGGCCAATCTTTTCGGCGATAACCGCGACAACCGGAAAACATACCGGTTTTGGGTATGGAGTCCGCGACCACTCGACAACTTGCTGATTGAACCAGATATGCCAAAATTGGATTTGATTGTTTCTTCCGAAAGGGCGGACATCAGGCTGAACCGCGCACGGCTCGAATCACTGAAAACAATTCCGCTGAAACAGGGATGGAATCAAATACAGGTGAGTATTCCGGGTAATGCCGATCTGAAAAATATTCGTTTTGCCTGCGAAAACAATAACGGTTTTGTCCGGCAATTGAAAACTTCTTTGCAAAATCCGGACGAATAGGGCCTGGCCAAAAAGGGTATTTTGCACGTCATTGGTAGGGCGAAGCCCGAAGCAATCCGAGAATAATCAATGTTCCGGATTGCTTTGGGCTTTGTTTTCGCAATGACGATGCACAAAATTAAACCGCGCAAAGTATATAGACAAAATTTTTTAGCATTTAATTTACACATTCTTTGAATAACCAATAAATTTTTATACTTTTGCACAAAATTTCAACTCAATCTATACTGTTTAAATGATTATTTACCATTGTAATAAAGTATTAAATTATAAAAACAAAATACTCTCATGAGTAATTCCGCTTTATTCTTAGTCGTTTTGATTACGGCTATTTTCATGGTGCTGGCTGCGCTGATACTTGCCATATTGGTAGCGCCGAAATCCACTAATCCGCTGAAAGGCGAGCCTTACGAATGCGGGATTCCCACCCGGGGACCTTCTTGGGCGCAGTTCAAAGTCGGATATTATTTAATTGCCATTCTTTTTTTAGTGTTTGATGTAGAAACCGTATTATTATTTCCTTGGGCAACCATTTTCAGGAGCGCAGGCGTTGAAGGATTGATATTGGTATCATTCTTTCTCGTTATTTTGGCGCTGGGATTGGTTTATGCATGGAAGAAAGGAGCCTTGGAATGGAAGTAAAAGACATTTATATTCGCAATATGAAAACCGGGGATTTCAAGGAAAATGAATACCTCGAAGAATATTTGAAAGAGTTAAGAGCAAATGGAGTCAATATTGCCGTTCAGAAATTGGATGACCTGATTAATTGGGGACGTTCCAATTCGGTTTGGCCGTTGACTTTTGCTACGAGTTGCTGTGGGATTGAGTTTATGTCCTTGGGAGCAGCGCGTTACGACTTTGCCCGTTTCGGTTGGGAAGTGACCCGCAACAGTCCGCGCCAAGCCGATGTGGTTTTCTGTTGCGGTACGATTGTCCACAAAATGGCGCCTGTCCTGAAACGGCTCTACGACCAGATGGCTGAGCCTAAGTATGTGATGGCTTTCGGAGCCTGCGCCATCGGCGGCGGGCCTTTCAAAAGTTCTTACCATACGGTGATGGGTGTTGACCAAATTATTCCGGTGGATGTGTATATCCCCGGCTGTCCTCCCCGTCCCGATGCCATGATTTACGGCATGATGCAGTTGGCGAGGAAAATTAAAATGCAGGAATTTTTCAGGTTGCCGAAGCAGCCTTCAGTCGAGTCGCGTCATTGCGAGGGCGATAGCCCGAAGCAATCCATAGACGAAACAGGATTGCTTCGCTCCGCTACCAATGACGAAGCAAAGAAAGGAGGCGAGCAATGAAAAATTTAGAAAACCTTTTCTCTCAACTGCCTTTTGCTACTGTTGAACAAAAAGAAAATATTTATAACCTTACGGTTCCCAAGGAAAATCTCTACGAAGTCGCTTCTTTTTTGCGGAAAAACGGCTTTGATTATCTGCGGGATATTGTCGGAATGGATTACGGTGATACTTTAGGTGTGATTTACAGTTTGTCTTCCGTCGAAAATCCGGAAATTATCCTTTCTCTGAAAACTACTACTTCCGACAAAGAAGCTCCGAAATTTGATTCCGTCATTGATTTGTGGGATTCCGCCGACCTCTACGAACGCGAAGCGCATGACTTTTTCGGCATTTGTTTCGAGAACAATCCCGATATGCGGCGTTTATTTTTACGTCAGGATTGGAGAGGATTTCCTTTGCGGAAAGATTACGATGCCAGTCCCGAAATCAATCCGGTTCCTTTTGAAAACGAGAATCTCGCGGAGATGGAAACGCTTCCGGCGATTGATGTAATGAATGCAGATGATAAATTTGAAAAACATCATACGGTTTTTGAGAAAGGTGAATACGTAGTAAACTTCGGCCCGCAACATCCGGCGACGCATGGTGTGCTTCACTTACGCGTTTCTTTGGATGGCGAGGTTATTAAGCATATAGATCCGAATTTCGGATATATTCATCGGGGAATTGAAAAAATGAGCGAGGCTTATACTTATCCCCAGATTCTTCACCTGACTGACCGCCTTGATTATCTTTCGGGAACGATGAACCGTCATGCGGTTTGTTTGGCCGTCGAAAAAGGTTTGCAGTTGGAAGTTCCCGAACGGGCGCATTATATACGGACAATTATCGACGAGTTGACGCGTATCGCTTCCCACCTTTTGGGCTGGGGTGCGATGTGTATGGATATGGGTTCGATTACGGCATTTGTTTATGGGATGCGTGATCGCGAAAAAATCATGGACATCTTCGAGGAAACCTGCGGCGGCCGTTTGATGGCTAATTATGGTGTAATCGGCGGCGTGATGGCTGATATTCATCCGAATTTCCAAAAACGGGTGAAGGAATTTATTCCTTACATGCGCAAGATGCTGAAAGAATATCATTTGTTGTTCACCGGCAATCCGATTGCCCGCGGACGTATGGATGGAATCGGTTATCTGAGCCGGGAGAAAGCAATTTCTTTGGGAGCGACGGGACCGGTTGGACGCGCTTCGGGCTGGAGCAATGATACCCGGAAAATTGAGCCTTACGCTGCCTACGCGAAAGCTGACTTTAAGGAAATGCTTCGCACGGGCGGGTTGACTTTCGACCGGTATATCATTCGTTTGAACGAAGTTGAAGAATCGTTGAAAATCCTTGAGCAACTGATAGATAATATCCCTGAAGGAGATTATGCAGCTAAGACAAAAGCGATTATCAAATTGCCGGAAGGCGAATATTTCCAAAGAGTCGAAGGCGCACGTGGAGAATTTTGCGTGTATATCAACAGCCGGGGGGATAAATATCCGTACCGGATTAAATTCCGCTCGCCATCCATGACATTGGTGAATGTGTTGAAAGCCATTGTTCCGGGTACGAAGATTGCGGATTTGATTATGTTGGGCGGAAGTCTGGATTATGTAATTCCTTGTATTGACAGATAAATTGAACACAAAAATATGAAAACTCGCAGCGAAATAATTAGTAAATTGCAGGAAATTAAACCCGTTCTTCAAAAAGAATGGGCTGTGGAAACTGTCGGTTTGTTTGGTTCCTTTGCCGACGAGTCGAATACTGCAAGTAGCGATATAGATATAATGGTTGAATTTAACAGTTCAGTGGGGTGGCGTTTTTTTGCATTGGAAGCCTATTTGGAAAAAGAATTGAACCATAAAATCGACTTGGTTACAAAGAACGCGCTGAAAGAACAAATCAAGCCCGGAATTTTAAATCAAATGCAGTATATATGAGAGAGAAAGACAGGACATATCAGATGTATATTGATGATATTATCACCGCAATAGATCGTATTTTTGAATATACGGAAAGTTATGATTTTATCAAATTCAAGCGTGATTACAAAACGGTTGATGCCGTAATACGCAATTTTGAAATCATGGGTGAGGCTGCTAAAAATATACCTGCCGAAGTCAAGGAACAATATCCTGATGTGCCTTGGAACGAGATGTATTCGTTAAGAAATCGTATTTCTCATGCCTATTTCGGCATTGATTACGAAATTATTTGGGATATTATTGTTAACTATCTTCCTTATAATAAGGATCAGATACTGAAAATAGAATAAAAAATATATGTTTCATTTTAAAGTAGTAACCGATTGGATAGATGAATTTCTTCGCACAAATTTGAACGAAGGATGGACACTATTGATAGAATTTATATTGATAGGCGTAGCGATTTTGACAGTCTATGCGGTATTGGCGTTGTTGTTAATTTGGTTGGAAAGAAAGGTTTGCGCCTTTTTCCAATGCCGCTTGGGACCGACGCGGGTTGGACCTTGGGGCTTGTTACAGAGCGTAGCGGATATGATTAAGATTCTGTTGAAGGAAATTATTCATTTGAACCATGTGGATCCGCGTTTGTTCCGTTTGGCAAGTTTTCTGGTGATTATCGCATCGTTATGCACATTCGGGGCGATTCCTTTCGATAAGGGTTTGCATGCCGTCGATTTCAATATAGGCGTTTTTTATTTGCTTGCCGTTTCGTCGTTGGGAGTGGTTGGAATTCTCCTGGCCGGTTGGTCGAGTAACAGTAAATATACGATGATCGGGGCGATGCGTTCCGGCGCGCAGTTGATTAGTTATGAATTGTCGTGCGGACTTTCATTGCTGACGATTGTTATGCTTTCCGGGACGATGCAGTTGTCGCAAATTGTTGAGCTGCAAGCCGACGGATGGTTTATTTTCAAAGGCGGTATTCCGGCGATTATTGCGTTTGTCATTTACCTGATTGCAGGACACGCCGAAACCAACCGCGGGCCTTTCGATTTACCGGAAGCCGAATCGGAATTGACGGCTGGGTATCATACGGAATATTCCGGTATCCAGTTCGGATTTTTCTATTTGGCGGAATACCTGAATATGTTTATCATTGCGGCGATTGCAGCTACCATGTTTTTGGGAGGATGGATGCCTTTGCACACGCCTTGGGAAGGAGTGAATACGATTATGGATTACATTCCTCCGGTGATTTGGTTTTTCGGAAAGACATTTTTCTGTGTTTTCCTCGCCTTGTGGGTACGCTGGGCATTTCCGCGTTTGCGTATTGACCAGTTGCTGAAATTGGAATGGAAGATATTGATGCCGATTGGGCTGGTGAATATTTTGTTGATGGCGCTTTGGGTACTGATTTTTAATTGAGAATTGAAAATTGAGAATTGAAAATTAAGAAGATAATGTTTATGAGAGATATAAGGGAGTTTTTTCTGGGGATATGGCATTTGCTGCAAGGAATGTATGTTGTAATGCTCAATTTTATCCGGCCGAAAGTTACGGAACAATATCCCGAAAACAGGGGTAAGGTTTTTCCTGCCGAACGGATGCGTGGCGAATTGGTTATGCCTCACAATGAGGCGAATCAGCATAAATGCACGGCTTGCGGAATTTGCGAAATAAATTGTCCGAACGGTACGATTCAGGTAATCAGCAAAAAAGAGGTTGATGGAGCGACCGGAAAAGAAAAGAAGGTGTTGGACAGGTACTTGTACGACGTCGGGAGTTGCACATTCTGTTCGGTTTGTACGATTTCTTGTCCTCAGGATGCGATTGAGTGGTCAAGGAACTTTGAACATGCGATGTTCACGCGGGCTAAATTGGTTCAGCGGTTGAACAAGGAAGGTTCTTCGTTGGCTAAGAAAGAAAAGGTGGAGAAAGAGTCATAAGTTATGAGTTAAAAGTTGTAACTTTGTCCGTACCGGTACCCATTCCGATTTGTTTAAAAATTAATATGAATTTTGAATAAAAGAAATATGAGTCCAATAATTAATTTAATCATTTTTTCTTGCCTTGGTATAGCAATGCTGGCATTGTCAATCATGGCGATAACAACCAAAAGTTTGTTACGTTCGGCAACTTATCTGTTGATGGTATTGCTCTGTACGGCAGGTTTTTATTTACTTTTGAACTATCATTTTCTGGCAGCCGTTCAGGTATCGGTTTATGCCGGTGGCGTCGTGATATTGTTTATATTTGCAATCTTCCTGACCACGAGTAAAGGGGAAGTGTTGCTCAAACATCAGACGCGGCGTTATATTTTGGGACTTTTGGGAATTGTCGCCGGAATCGGGCTTACTGCTTTTGTGTTGTTTAAGCATCAGTTTCTGTATGAATCCAATACGAGTATGGTGGGTGACAAGGAAGTAAGTATGTCGCTTATCGGGCAGACTTTGATGGGTACGGATAAATACCAGTATTTGTTGCCTTTTGAAGTATTGAGCGTATTGTTGCTGGCTTGTATCATCGGAGGAATTTTAATTGCAAGGAAAAAATAAAATACTATGATAAAAGTAGAGTATTATTTAATAATCAGTACATTAATGTTCTTTATCGGGATATTCGGATTTATCACGCGGAAGAACATGATCGCCATTCTGATTTCATTGGAATTGGTTTTGAATGCCGTGGAAATCAATTTTGCCGCGTTCAACCGTTATCTTTATCCTCATCAGTTGGAAGGGATGTTTTTTACGCTCTTCGGTATTGCGATAACTGCTGCGGAATCTGCTGTTGCATTGGCGATTATCATTAATGCGTATCGCAGCATCGGCAACATTAATATTAACAACATGAATAAAATGAAGAATTAGTAAGAAGATGGAATACAGTTTATTTATATTAGTAGCGCCTTTTTTCCTGTTTCTCGTTTTGGGATTGTTGGGAATGAAAATGAAGCCGAAAGTCGCCGGGATTATCGGGACGATAGGTATGGGATTGTGTGCAATATGCGCCTATACAGTGGCTTACCAGTATTTTTTTCAGACCGGTAAAGTTGGAGAGGTATGGCAACAGATTATACCGCTCAACTTCGAATGGTTGCGGTTTACCGAAAATCTGCATATTGATTTGGGAATTTTGTTAGACCCGATTTCCGTGATGATGTTGGTTGTTATCACAACCGTTTCGTTGATGGTGCATATTTACAGTTTGGGTTACATGCACGGAGAAACCGGTTTTCAACGGTATTACGCTCTGTTGTCTTTGTTTAGCTTTTCCATGTTGGGATTGGTCGTTGCAACCAATATTTTCCAAATGTATATTTTTTGGGAATTGGTAGGTGTAAGTTCCTATTCCTTGATAGGTTTTTATTATACCAAACCTTCGGCTGTATCGGCTTCCAAAAAAGCGTTCATTGTTACCCGCTTCGCCGATTTGGGCTTTTTAATCGGCATATTGATTTTATCCTATTATACGAAAACATTTGATTTCGGAACATTAACCGCTAATCATGCCGAATTGGTAACCACTTCATTGGCAGGTGGAACCTTTATGGGTTTATCGTTGGCGACTTGGGCTTTGACGTTGATTTTTATGGGTGGAGCCGGTAAATCGGCTATGTTTCCGTTGCATATTTGGTTGCCCGACGCGATGGAAGGCCCGACACCTGTTTCGGCTTTGATTCATGCCGCAACGATGGTCGTTGCCGGTGTGTTCTTGGTTGCACGTTTATTTCCGGTTTATTTCTTTGCAGCTCCCGATGTGCTGGAATTGATTGCTTATGTTGGTACGTTTACGGCTCTGTTTGCAGCAGTTATTGCTATTACGCAGACCGATATAAAGCGTGTGTTGGCGTTCTCGACGATTTCGCAAATAGCTTACATGATGGTGGCTTTGGGCGTTTCGGATTATGGAGGACACGACGGATTGGGTTATATGGCTTCCATGTTCCATTTGTTTACGCACGCTTTCTTCAAAGCCTTGTTGTTCCTTGGGGCAGGCTCGGTGATACATGCTGTTCACAGCAACGAGATGAGCCAGATGGGAAATTTGCGGAAATATATGCCGATTACGAATATTACGTTTGCGATTGCCTGTCTGGCGATTGCAGGTATTCCGCCATTCTCCGGATTTTTCAGTAAAGACGAGATTTTAGCGGCTGCATTTCATAATCATCCTTTGATTTTTTGGACGCTTTGGGCTGTTGCCGGTTTGACGGCGTTTTACATGTGGCGTTTGTATTATTGCATTTTTTGGAATACCCCTAAAGGGGACTTGGCAGCAGAGCATTCCGCAGACTCTAACTCCCTTCAGGGGGTTGGTGGTCATCACCATACACCGCATGAATCGCCTTGGACAATGGCTGCTCCGTTGATTATTCTGGCTGTATTTTCCGTATTTTCGGGTTTGATTCCGTTTGCTGATTTTATCAGCAGCGACAACAGGCCTTTCCATGCACACATTGATTGGGTAGTGGCTTCGTTAAGTATCGGTGTCGGGGTCATAGGGATTGCAATAGCAACTGTTCTATATCTGAAAAAAAGCGACAAACCGGCCGAAATTGCACAATCGTTGGGCGTTTTTTACAAAGCTGCCTTGCACAAATTCTATTTGGACGAAGTTTGGATGTGGGTTACGCAAACCGTCATCTTTAAATATATCTGTATGCCGATAGCATGGTTCGACCGTCACATTATTGATGCTGCGATGAACGGATTGGCTTGGACGACGCAAAAATCTGCCGATTCGGTCAAGGGATTGCAGTCGGGACAAGTTCAGTTCTATGCTTGGGTGTTTGTGGCCGGTTCGATTTTGATTGCGGTATTGGTGTTGTTTACATAAAGAAATTAAAATAGTATGAATATATTATCTTTATTTGTAGTAGTTCCCGTCTTGATGATTGTGTTTCTGTTCCTGAGCAAAGGAATGAAACAAATCCGGACGATTATGGTTACAGGCGCTTCCGCCTTGCTGGTATTGGCGGCGACACTTGTTGTCCTTTTTCTCAAAGAAAGAGCTGTATCTCCGGATGCCGAAATGCTTTTCGTGTCCAGCATCACTTGGTTTAAGCCGCTGAATATCGCTTATTCGGTGGGTGTGGACGGTATTTCGGTGGTCATGCTCGTGCTGTCGTCCATTATCGTGTTTACCGGCATCTTTTCTTCATGGAATATGGACATGGCTAAGGAATATTTCCTTTGGTATTGCCTTTTGTCGTTGGGAGTCTTCGGATTTTTTATTTCCATCGACTTGTTCACGATGTTCATGTTTTATGAAATCGCCTTGATTCCCATGTATTTGTTGATTGGTTTGTGGGGAACGGGCAGAAAAGAATATTCCGCCATGAAACTGACTTTGATGTTGATGGGCGGATCGGCGTTCCTGTTGGTGGGAATTGTCGGCATTTATTATACTTCGGGACAAGCGAGTATGAATTTGTTGGAGATTGCCAATAATTTACATATTCCCTACGAACACCAACGCTGGATATTTCCTGCTACTTTCTTGGGATTCGGGGTTTTAGGCGCATTATTCCCATTCCATACATGGTCACCCGACGGTCACGCATCGGCACCAACGGCTGTTTCGATGCTTCATGCCGGGGTTTTGATGAAATTGGGAGGTTACGGCTGTTTCAGGGTCGCTATTTATCTGATGCCTGAAGCTGCACATGAATTGGGATGGATTTTCCTTATTCTGACCGGAATCAGCGTGGTTTACGGCGCTTTCAGCGCGGTGGTGCAGACCGACTTGAAATATATCAATGCCTATTCTTCGGTGAGTCACTGCGGATTGGTGTTGTTTGCGATATTGATGTTGAACCAAACGGCGATGACGGGCGCTGTGATGCAGATGCTTTCACACGGTTTGATGACGGCTCTGTTCTTTGCCTTAATCGGTTTGATTTACGGGCGGACGCATACCCGCGACATTCGCGAAATGGGCGGATTGATGAAAATCATGCCTTTTGCTTCGGTTTGTTACGTGATTGCAGGTTTGGCATCTTTAGGTTTGCCGGGGTTGAGCGGTTTTGTTGCCGAAATGACCATTTTTGTCGGCTCTTTCCAAAATACCGATACATTCCACCGGGTACTGACGATTGTCGCTTGTTGTTCGATTGTGATTACGGCGGTGTATATATTGAGGACTGTGGGTAAAATTCTCTACGGTCCGGTTCAGGATGAGCACCATTTGCATTTGACCGACGCGGCTTGGTATGAAAAAGTTTCGGCGGTAGGTTTGATATTAGCGATTGCGGCTATGGGCATGCTTCCTTTTGGAGTTTCCGATATAATAAGCAAGAGCATTGTGCCGATTGTTGAAAAATTGGCCGGGATATAATTCGTGATTTTTAATTCGTAATAGATATAAAATGGATTTCAGTAATTTTTTATTAATGGGACAGGAGATAGGGCTGATAGTCGTATTTCTGCTCTTATTTAGCTATGATATAATCGGTTCGGAGCAATCAAAAAACCGTTGGTTTCACCTTATTGCTTGTATTGAATTTGCAATTTTGACAATATGGGGATTTGTTTCTCCCCTGCCGGCCGGTGAAGCGTTTGGCGGGATGTTTGTTACGTCGGATTTAACCGTTCTGATGAAAAATATCCTGAATATTGCTACCTTAATTGTTTTTCTTCAAGCCTATTCCTGGTTGAATAAGGAAAACCCGGTCCGGAGAAGCGAGTTTTTCACCATCACTTTAGTCACCTTGCTGGGCATGTATCTGATGATTTCGGCAGGAAACTTCATGATGTTGTATATCGGTATGGAAACCGCTTCCTTACCCATGGCTTGTTTGGCGGCTTTCAACAAGCATAAAGAAAAATCGGCTGAAGCCGGCGTCAAATATGTATTAATATCCGCTCTGTCTTCGGGAATTATGTTGTTCGGGCTTTCATTTTTATATGGTGCGCTGGGCAGTTTTTATTTTTCCGATTTGACGCTGAATGTGGTCGGAGAACCTTTGACGATACTGGGATTCGTATTTTTCTTGGGCGGTTTGGGTTTCAAACTGTCTTTGGTGCCTTTCCATCTTTGGACGGCTGATGTTTACGAAGGCGCTCCGACAAATGTAACGGCTTATTTATCAGTTGTATCGAAAGGCGCTGCCGCTTTTGCCCTGATTTTTGTTTTATACAAAGTGTTTGGAGGTATTGAAGTCGTCTGGCAACACATTTTGTGGTGGTTATCGGTGATAACGATAACATTGGGTAACTTGTTTGCCATTCGCCAGACTGATATTAAACGGTTCTTCGCTTTTTCATCCATTTCTCAGGCCGGTTATATCCTTTTGGGTATCATCGCGGGAAATGCGCAAGGAATGGAAGCAACCGTATATTTCATATTTGTATATCTCTTTTCCAATTTGGCGGCATTTGCCGTGATTTCGGCCGTAGAACATGCTTCCAAAGGAAATACTTCTATTGCGGCCTTCAACGGACTGTACAATAATAATCCGAAATTGGCCTTGCTGATGACATTTGCCGTATTTTCGCTGGGAGGGATTCCTCCTTTTGCCGGATTTTTCAGTAAGTTCTTGATATTCATGGCTGCCGGGTCTGTCGGACAATACTTGCTTGTGTTTATCGCTTTGTTAAATACCGTGATATCCTTATTTTATTATCTGCTGATTGTGAAAGCAATGTTCATCAAAAAAGGGGAATCCGATGCTGTCGCACATTTTTCGAGTGATATTTATAACCGGATAAGCATGCTTATTTGCCTTTTGGGTATATTTGCAACCGGTATTTTATGGGGTGTATTCTCCGAACAATATTTTTAAGCATGAGTTTGTTTGTAAAATACCAAAAAAATGAGGTACTTTTATTAAATAATTTAAAATTATTTTATTCTTAACCTTTTTTTACTTGGAATAAACAGAAATTCACTATATTTGCAAGCAGAAAAACATAATTTCATATAACTTAAAAAATTAATAACAATTTATCTAAACTTAAACGAACGCAAATTTATGGAAACAAAAAAACAAGCAGAGGGAACAAAAGAAGGGAAAAAATCTCGTGGTATATCAGCGGGAATCGTTATCCTTGTCAGCCTTATTTTAGCAGAATGCTTTTTCTGGTTTATTCTGAGGCAAGGTAAAAATTTTGATGGTGGAAACCCGGATAATCACCCGATTAACCTGTTGGGTACCATGTACAAAGGGGGCTTTGTAGTACCCCTTATTTTAACACTGTTATTAACGGTAATTATTTTGAGTGTAGAACGTTTCTTTGCCCTCACAAAAGCGAAAGGAAAAGGAAATTTGATTAATTTCGTTTACAATGTAAAAGCCGATTTGAAAAGCGGTAACATTACTTCAGCCGAAAGCCGTTGTGCGAAACAACGCGGAGCGGTAGCCGCTATCGTTGATGCCGGTCTGAAGAAATATAAAGAAATGGAAACTCAAAATTTACCCAAAGAATCGAAGATTGAAGAAATCAAAGCGGAAATCGAAGAAGCTACGGCTTTGCAACTTCCGTCGCTGCAACAAAATCTCCCGATTATTGCAACTATCTCTACGTTAGGTACTTTGATGGGTCTATTCGGAACGGTATTGGGTATGATCAAGTCATTCCAGGCTTTGGGTACCGCCGGCGCTGTTGACTCGGTTGCGCTTTCCGTGGGTATTTCGGAAGCGCTTGTAAATACGGCTAGCGGTATTGCTACCGGCGCTTTGGCTATCATCAGCTATTCTTTTTTCAGCGGTAAAATTGATAACATGACGTATGCTATTGACGAAATGGGGTTTGCCCTTACTCAAACATACGCAGAAACTCATAATTCATAATTCCGGTTATGTCAAAAGTTAAAGTAAAAAAACAGAGTACGTGGATCGACATGACGGCGATGAGCGACGTAACCGTTCTTTTACTTACCTTTTTCATGTTGACCTCCACTTTTGTTTCGAAAGAACCCATACAAGTGACAACGCCAGCTTCGGTATCCGAAATCCCGATTCCCGAAACCAATTTGTTGACGATACTTGTAGATAAAGATGGAAAAGTCTTTTTAAGCATGGATAATGCTGATCAAAAAGTGGAAACATTGAAAGCGATAAGTGAACCATACGGTATTACCTATACGAAGGACCAGATTGCGGCTTTCAGAAAGTTACAGTCATTCGGAGTTCCGATTCGTTATATGCCGGCCTTTTTGGATTTACCGGTTGAAAAACAGGATGAGGAGGTGAAGAACTTAGATAATAAAAGGCTGGGAATTCCTACTGATGACGGTAGAGTTGAAGACGGTAGAGGTGTCATTTCGTCTGATAATGAATTTAAACGTTGGGTTGCCGGAGCTTTATCCATTAATAAGGATTTGAAAATTGCAATCAAATCCGATAAAACGACCAATTATCCAATTGTGAAAAAGATAATTGATATTTTGAGAGGCGATGACTTGCGTCAAAACAAGTATCTTTTGATTACGAGTTTGAAACAAGCTTCGGATGAGAAGGGCTAAACTTAATTCTTTTATTTAATAAGAAAATAAAATGTCAGAAGTACAACAGAACGAAAAAGGCGATGGAGGAAAAAATAAACAGAAGAAACAACAGATACGTGTGGATTTCACCCCGATGGTGGATATGAACATGTTGTTGATTACTTTCTTCATGTTTGCTACAACACTCCTGAAGCCTCAGACGATGAATATAAACATGCCGATGGATGAGAAAGATCTGACGCAGGAAGATAAAACGAAAGTGAAAGAATCCGGAGCAGTCACTCTTCTTTTGGGAGCCAATGATGAGATTTATTATTATTTGGGGATCCCCAAAGATCAAGCGATTTACGAAGATTCCACTTATCTGGTTACCTCATCTTATGGAGCCGGCGGCATTAGAAAACTTTTATTGGAAAAGAACTCGGGTACGTTCGAAAAGGTTCAGGAATTGAAAGCGCAACTGAAAGCTGAAACAATCAATGACTCGATCTTTAAGGCTAAAACTCAGGAAGTGAGGGAGGAGTCAAAAGAGTATGCTCCGACTGTAATGATTAAGCCTACAGACCTTTCGACGTACAAAAACATGGTGGACGCATTGGACGAGATGTTGGTTACAAACATCGGAGCGTATGCGATTGTTGATTTG